>NZ_JBSRRO010000020.1:0-45127 GCF_055140965.1 Malaciobacter sp. | reverse complement strand
AGTAAAAAATTATAACTTATCTGAAGTTCAATTCAACTTTTTAAAATTTAAATCAGCTTAAATTACGGGTTGTTTTTTATAATCTGCAAGTGGCTCTATCATTTGAGATTTTATGAATATCACTTTTTTTTATGTAATTAAAAGTTATATAAGTTGTTGCTGTTAGTATTATTCCAAAAATTATTGTTAAAAAAACAAAAAGTTTTTTATAAGATAGGTTGTTTTTCATATAATCGCTTTCTTTTTTATTTATAGTATATTGTATAATAGTAACACTAAAGTATCAAAATAAAAAAATCTAAAAAAAATAAAAGATGAGCATTTTTGATTTTTTAAGTAGTATTTTTAAATCTCTTCTGCTTTTTTTATAAATACTAAAAAGCAGAAGAAATGAGATGTTTTAGATTATATTAAAAATTTTTTTTACTTGCAAGCCCAAGGACTCTGTTTACATAAAATATCAAGGTTTTTTTGTGCATCTGAGTTTCCCTGTTTGGCTGAAGCCATCCAGTATTCAAATGCTTTAATTTTATTTGTTTTAACACCTTGACCTTGGTAATACATAAGTCCAAGATAAAGTTGCCCCTTTGAATTTTCCTGTTTGGCTGAAGCCGTTATGTATTCGAATGCTTTACTCTTATTTATTTCAACACCTTGACCTTTAAAGTACATAATTCCAAGATAAACTTGTGCAAGAGAATGTCCTTGCTTCGCTGCTAAAGTATACCATTTAACTGCTTCTTTGTAATCTTTTTTTACACCAGTTCCATTTTGATACATAACTCCAAGATTAAGTTGTGCACCTGAATTTCCTTGTTTTGCTGCTAGGGTGTACCATTTAAATGCTTCTTTGTAATCTCTATTTACACCAAGCCCAGTACTATACAAAATTCCAAGATTGAATTGTGCATCTGAATTTCCTTGTTTTGCAGCTAGGGTATACCATTTAGCTGCTTCCTTGTAATCTTTTTTTACACCAGTTCCATTTTGATACATAATTCCAAGATTAGATTGTGCATCTGAATTTCCTTGTTTTGCAGATAGTGCATACCATTTAACTGCTTCTTTATAATCTTTCTTTACACCAGTTCCATTTTGATACATAACTCCAAGAGTATATTGTGCAGAAGAATGTCCTTGTTTTGCTAATGGCATCCAAAGTTCAATAGCTTTTTTATAATTGCCACTTTTTACAGCTTTTAAGCCATCATTAAAAGCATCTCCAAAAGATAAACTTAACAATAGCATTGTAAATAGTAAAATTTTCATTAGTTTATTTCCTTTTTTTTGTTTATTTTTTCTTTTATATTATCTTTAATTAAAGAAGTAACTTTCATAGATAGTTTCAAGTGTAACTTTGATTTTAATAGAAAAATAAAATTATAATAAATGTTTATATAAATTATTATTAAGTAATAATTATATTTAGTTCCACTATTTTTTGTTTTTGAAAGAGATTTTTTTATTATTTTCTTTTAGAAAATATTTTAACATACTCTTATTTTTATTTTTGTAACATATCTTTATAAGAAAATTCTATAAAAGTAAAATTACCAAATAAAGGTTATTGTATGAGTGTTTTAGTTCAAATGGCAATGTTTCCAACTGATAAGAGTGAAAGTAAGGCAAAAGAGGTTTCAAAGGTAATTGAAGTTATTAAAAATAGTGGTTATAACTATCAGTTGACTTCTATGTGCACTATTATAGAAACAGAAAAAATGAGTGAAGCTTTAAATTTAATTGGTAAATGTTATGAAGTTTTAGAAAAAGCAGGGTGTAAAAGAGTCTATTCTACTATTACTTTTGATATTAGACAAAATCATGAAGACAGAATGAAACAAAAAATAAAATCAGTTGAAGAGTTTATAGGAGAAGTTTCAAAATAGCCTAAAATAGACTTTTTTGAACTCCAATTTTCTCTTCACCTAAATCTTTTAATCTAAAAGAAACTCTATGTTCATTGCTTCGTCCAAACTCTTTGATTTTTTCTATATGAGCTTTTGTTCCATAGCCTTTATGTTTTTCAAAATTATAGTTTGGGAAATCTTTTGCAATTTCGCACATATATCTATCTCTACTTACTTTTGCTAAGATAGAAGCCGCACTAACTTCAACTACACTTGCATCTGCTTTAATTTTATGTTGTAGTGTAGGAATATTAAAAGAGGTGTTTCCATCCATTAGATATTCACTTGCGTTTATATTTTGCATAATTTCTTGAATTGACTCTTTTATACAAGTGCTTATGCCTTTTGTATCAATATCTTTTGCACTTTTAAAAACTATATGATAATCACTTGATTTTATTACTTCTTTAAAAAGTGCTTCTCTTTTTTTTTCAGTTAATTTTTTAGAGTCATTAAGCTCTTTTATCTGCTCTTTTAGCACTACACCTGCTACTACAAGTGGACCTGCAAGTGGTCCACGCCCAGCTTCATCTATTCCACAAAGCATTTTTGTCCTTTAATAATAATTCATGTATAATCGTATAGTTTAACAAAACTTAAGGTTTAAGATGAAAAAAATACTATTGATACTAATTGTTTTAATTACTGTTTTTTTTGCATTTTTCTTTTATAAAAAGAATAGTAGTGAAGAAAATATAAATATAGGCTTTATCTCTGGGCTTACTGGAAAATATTCCTCTTTAGGAAATGGTGTTTTAAGTGGTTTTAAATTGGCTTTTGAAGAAATAGAGTATAAAATCAATGGTAAAAAAGTAAATATAATCACAAAAGATGATGGGCAAGATGAAAAAAAAGCTTTAAATGCTATAAATGATTTAATAAAAAAAGATATAAAAATAGTAGTTGGGAATACGACTAGTTCTATGACAAAAATATCAATCAAAGCTTTAGAAAATAGAAAGGATATTTTACTTATTTCTGCAACTGCAAGTAGTGAAGAGTTTTCAAAAAAAGATGATAATTTTATTAGAACACAAGTATCAAATAGTGTAGAAAAGTTTTTGAAGTTATCTAAGTATTTATTGGAAAATAAAAAAGATAAGATGGTTATTTATTATGATTCTAAAAATAGTTCATATTCAAAAGGTGTTATTAAATATGTGAAAAGTTCATATGAAAAAAACAGTGAGGGAGAGGTAGTTTCAATAGTTGATATAAATGTTGGCTTTGAAGCTATCTTAAAAGATATTAAAAAGAAAAATCCAAATGTTGTATTTATAATAGCAAACTCTCTTGATACAGCAAAACTTTCACAATTTTTAAGATTAAAGCATATTGACTCTACTTTTGTTTCTGCTGGTTGGGCAAAAGAGTATAAACTAATTCAAGAGGGTGGAAAAGCAGTTGAGGGGATGCTTTTTATAACAGCATATGATGATAATAATGCTAAAGATAAAGATTATTTAATTTTTAAATCAAAATACAAAAAACTGTATGGATATGAACCATCTGTATTTGCAACACAAGCATATGAAACTGGAAAAATTTTAATACAAGCTTTACAAAATACTACTAATCCTGTGAAGATAAAAGAGTATATACTTACAAAAAAAGTATTTAATGGTTTGCAAGGACATATTATATTTGATAAGTATGGAGATGTTTCAAGGGATTATTTTATTACAACTATTAAAAATAGTGAATATGAAAGAATAAATTAATATGAAAAGTTTAAAAAGTACAATTTCATCTTTTATTATTTTATCAATTATTACAGTTTCTGTGGTAATTGGAATATTAACTATGATTAATTTTTATGATATAAAAATTACAAGTGTTGAGCATAATCAAAAACAAGTTTTAAGACAAGTAAACTCAGAGGGATTAAAACTTTTAAAAAGAATTGAGAATATTGCATCTTTTAGTATAAAAAAACAGAGTTTAGATAGTGAGTATTTAAATGATGTATTATATTTAAATAGTGATATTTCATCTATTTTTATATTAAATAAAGATGGAATTTTAGTCGATTTTGCTGGAAAAAACATGGACAATATTTATAAAGGCTTTGATTATTCAAATAAAGATTTTTATAAAAAATTAAGTGATGAAAAACTTGATTATTGGTCTGATGTATTTTTATCTTCTGCAAATAATAATCCTTCAATTTCATATAGTTTAAAATACAAAGATAGAATTATTGTTATTCAATTAAAGCTTGAGGAACTTACAAATTTTATTACAAAATTTAAAAATAGTGATGAAACACATATGATTAGAATGGTAGATAAAAATGGTGTATTTATTTTTAATCCAGATGCGCAAAAACTTGTAACTCAAAGATTTAATATTAAAAATAGTACAGTTTTTGAAGAGCTTATAAACAATAATAAAGAGTTTAATATAAAAAGTTTCAAAAGCATAAAAAGAGATTTAAGAAATCTTGGAATGTATTCAAAAATAAAAAAAACAGGCTGGACTGTCATCATAAGACAAAACCAAAGTGAAGTAATTGATGCAATAAAAGATATAGCTTTTATTGTATTTTTTATTGTAATTGTTTTTGTAAGTTTTGCACTATTTTTCGTATTTAAGATATTTAATAAAATATTTAGGGAGTTTGATTATTTACAAGATACTACAAAAGATATTTCAAATGGAAATTACAATAAAAAAATAAAAGAATCAGCTTTTAAAGAGATTACTTTATTAATTAATAGTTTTGAAAAAATGAAAAAACAAATTGATAAAAGAGAAAAAAAGTTAAAAGCAGCAAGAAATAGCTTTGAATATCTTTTAAACTCAACTATGGAAGCAATAGTTGTGCATGATTCAAAAAAGATTTATCAAGTAAATGATGTGGCTTTGAGTTTGATGAAATTAGACGATAAAAACCAACTAATTGGAAAAAGCTTGTTTGATTTTATATCTGAAAAATCTATTGAATTAGTAAAAGAAAAAATAGATATTGAAAGCTCACCTTATGAGTTAGAGTTAGTAAATGTAGAAAATGAAACATTTACTGCATTGGGACAAGGAAAGTTTATTACTTTAAATAATAAAAGACTTAAAATTAGTTGTTTTATTGATATTACTGAATTAAAAAATAAAGATAAACTACTTTCTCAACAATCAAAGATGGTATCAATGGGAGAAATGATAGGTAATATTGCTCATCAATGGAGGCAACCTTTAAGCTCAATTAGTACAGCAGCTGGTGCTTTAAAAGTTGAAAAAGAGTTTGGGATATTAGATGATAAAAGTTTAGATAACTCTTTGGATATGATTATTAAAAATACTAAATATTTATCAAAAACAATAGATGATTTTAGAAACTTTTTTAAAGTGGATAAAGATATTGAAAGAATAGATTTAAGTGAAGTTATTGAAAGATCATTGAAACTTCTTGAATCTAGTATTAAAAATCACTATATAAAAATAGAAAAAAGAGTTGGAAAAGATTTATATATCAATGGCTTTGAAAATGAATTGACACAAGCTTTTATAAATATAATAAATAACTCTAAAGATGCATTAAAAATAAATAATATTGAAAATAGAGTTATTTTTATTGAAGCATTTATATCAAAAAATAGAGTTTTTGTAATTATTAAAGATAATGCTGGAGGTATTAAAGAGCATATTAAACCAAAGATTTTTGATCCTTATTTTACTACTAAACATCAATCTCAAGGAACAGGAATTGGTTTATATATGACTCATCAAATAATAGTTGAACATATGGCAGGAGTAATTGAGGTGGAAAATGTAAAATTTTCTTATGAAAATGAAGCTTATACAGGATGCCAATTTAAAGTTATCTTTGATTATATGAAAAATACTTGACATTAATACACTCAACTTGCTATAATTATTTAGCAGATAAATTAAAGGAGTGCTAAAAATGAAAAAAATATTTGAACAATTAACTAACCAAGTTGCTGAAACAATTGATTCAGCAGTATCATTATGCCTACACAATAAAAACCAAGAAGTAGATGTAATACATTTTTTATGGGCATTAATAACAAATACAAATTCAGTATTAAACCAATTATTAAATAAAATGAATATTGATAAAGCAACAATTGAATTAGAAATAAAATCAATTGCTTCAAATTTACCAAGTGTATCTAATGTATCAAAAGAGAATATAAAGTTATCAAGAAATTTTATGAGTTCACTTGAAAAAGCACATGGGCTTATGAACTCAAATGGTGATAAATTTATTGCTTTGGATACTTGGCTTATTGCTAATTTTGATGATAAGCAAATAAAAGATGTTTTAGGAAAATATATAAATCTTTTAGATGCTAAAAAAGAGCTTGAAGCTATAAGAGCAGGAGCAAAAATTGATAGTGCAACATCAGATGAGACACTTGAGAGTTTAGAGAAATTTGGAACAGATTTAAATAAAAAAGCTATTGATGGTGAGCTAGATCCTGTTATTGGAAGAGATGAGCAAATAAACAGAATGATGCAGATATTGATTAGAAAAACAAAAAATAATCCTGTTTTATTAGGAGAACCAGGAACTGGTAAAACAGCAATAGCAGAAGGACTTGCTCAAAAAATTGTAAACAAAGATGTTCCAACAAGTTTACTAAATAAAAGGGTTGTTGCTCTTGATATGGGTGCTTTAATTGCAGGTGCAAAATATAGAGGAGAGTTTGAAGATAGATTAAAAGCTGTTATTAATGAAGTTAAAAAAGCTGGAAATGTAATTTTATTTATTGATGAAATACATACTATTATTGGTGCAGGTGCTAGTGAGGGTAGTATGGATGCAGCTAATATTTTAAAACCTTCTTTAGCAAGGGGTGAATTGCATACTATTGGTGCAACTACACTTAAAGAGTATAGAAAATATTTTGAAAAAGATGCGGCAATGCAAAGAAGATTTCAACCTGTTAAAGTTGATGAGCCAAATGTAAATGAAGCTTTACAAATATTAAGAGGTATAAAAGAGAGATTGGAAACACATCACAATGTTACTATTAATGATAGTGCATTAATTGCAGCTGCAAAATTAAGTGATAGATATATTACTGATAGATTTTTGCCTGATAAAGCTATTGATTTAATAGATGAAGCAGCAGCAGAGCTTAAAATGCAAATTGAGTCTGAGCCATATGCTTTATCAATAATAAAAAGAGAAATTGAGTCTTTAAATGTTGAAAAAGAAGCATTGAAGATGGAAAAAACTAAGAAAAATGAGCAAAGACTTGAAGAGATTGAAAAAGAGTTAGCAAACAAAGATGAAGAAAAAAGAGGTTTAGAATCAAGATTTGAAAATGAAAAACATACTTTTAATGCAACATCTGCATTAAAAGCAAAAATCGATGAACTTAAAACAAAAGCAAATATTGCAAAAAGAGAATCAAGATTTGAAGAAGCTGCATCTATTGAATATGGTGAAATACCAACTTTAGAAAAGCAAATAGTAGAAAATGAACAAAAATGGGAAAAAATGCAAGAGGAGGGGACACTTCTTAGAAACTCAGTTGATGAGGATTCAATTGCATCAATTGTAAGTAGATGGACAGGAATTCCTGTAAATAAAATGATGGATTCTGAAAAGCAAAGAGTTTTAAAAGTAGAATCAGTTTTAAAAGAGGATGTAATTGGTCAAGATGATGCAATAAAAGCGATTAGTAGAGCAATTAAAAGAAATAAAGCAGGTCTTAGTGAAGCAAATAGACCTATAGGATCATTTTTATTTTTAGGTCCAACAGGAGTTGGTAAAACACAAAGTGCAAAAACATTGGCAAAATTTCTATTTGATGATGAAAAATCATTGATAAGATTCGACATGAGCGAATATATGGAAAAACATGCAGTTTCAAGACTTATTGGTGCTGCTCCTGGGTATGTAGGTTATGATGAGGGTGGTCAATTAACAGAAGCAGTTAGAAGAAAACCTTATAGTGTAATTTTATTTGATGAGGTAGAAAAAGCACATCCAGATGTGTTTAATCTTCTTTTACAAGTATTAGATGATGGAAGACTAACTGATAATAAAGGTGTTACAGTTGATTTTAAAAATACAATAATTATTTTAACTTCAAATATTGGAAGTTCAAAGATTATTGAAATATCTGATAAAGAGAGCAGAAAAAAAGAGGTTTTACAAGAGTTAAAAGTAAACTTTAAACCTGAGTTTTTAAATAGACTTGATGATATTATTATATTTGAGCAATTAAACTTAGAAGCAATAACAAATATTGTAGATATCTTATTTAATAGTATTAGAAAAAAACTTGAAGAAAAAGATATAACTATTACATTAACAAAAAGTGCAAAAGAGTTTATTGCAAAAGCAGGATTTGATCCAGTATATGGAGCAAGACCTCTTAAAAGAGCTATTTATGAAATTGTTGAAGATAAATTAGCAGATATGATTTTGGAAGAAAAAATATCTGAGGGTAGTGTTGTAAATTTTGATTATAAGGACAATGAAATTACAGTTGAAATAAAATAAATATAAAAATTCTCCTTCTATTTGAAAAATATGCTATAATATATAGAGTATAGAAGGAGAAGGTTTTATGATAAGAAAAGAAAATAAAATTTTAAAAATTATAAAATATGCCCCAATGATATTTATATTTATTCTTTGTATTCTTATCAATTTTTATTTGTTATATGAAAAAAAACAGAATCTAAATCTAGAAAAAAAACAGATAAAACAAAAATATATAACTACAAATAAAGAGCTTGTAAAAAACGAAGTTCTTGAGACAATTCACTACATAAATATAAAACAAAAAAATACAGAAAAAAATTTAGAACAGATGCTAAAAAAAGTAGTTTTAAATGCATATCAAATATCTTTAAATGTATACAATATGAATAAAAATGAAAAAAAAGAGAAAATACTTGAGCAAATAAAAAAAGTATTAAATAATATAAAATATGCAAAAGATGGATATTTTTTTATTTATGATTTTGATGGAGTAAATATTTTACATGGTGGAGATAAAAGTATTGAGGGAAGAAATTTACTAGATTATAAAGACTCTAAAAGTAATAATATTTCAAAAGAGTTAAATAAAATCCTAAAAACTAAGAGTGAAACATACTACTCTTGGTATTGGCCTAAAAATGACAATAAAGAGTATAAAAAGATTGGTTTTTTTAAAAAGATTGAACCATTGAATTTATATATAGGAACTGGAAGATTTGTAGTAGATTATGAACAAAATTTAAAAAAAGAGATTTTAGAGTATTTAAGCAGTGTAAAATATAGAAAATATGGATATATATTTGTTTTGGATAGTAAAGGTAAATATCTAAGCTATTATAATGAAGATTTTATTGGTAAAAATATTTCAAATTTAGCTTTTGTTGAAAATATAAATAAATCTTTTGAAAAGATGAAAGAGATATCACAAAAAGGTGGTTATTTAAAATACTCTCATATAAATAAGCCAAATAATATTTTAAAGAAAATAGAAAAAATAAGTTACATAAAAAAGTTTGATAAGTGGAATTGGATTATTGGAACAGGCTTTTATATGGATGATGTTTACAAAGAAATAGAAGAAAAAGAGTTTTTATTAGAAAAAAAATATGATGAAGAGATAAAAACACTTTATAAAATAACAATTATTTCAACTATTATTTTACTTTTAATATCTATATATATTTCAAAACTAATTGAAAAGATATTTCTTAGATATAAAAGTATGATTGAAGAGCAAATTCAAGTAAATAGAAAAAAAGATAACTTGATAGCCTATCAATCAAAAATGGCAACTATGGGAGAAATGATTGGAAATATTGCACATCAATGGAGACAGCCTTTAAGTTCCATTAGTACAGCAGCAACTGGTGTGAAAATGCAAAAAGAGATTGGAGTTTTAACTGATGAGTTTGAAATAAAAAGTTTAGATTCTATAAATAACAATGTTCAATATCTTTCTAAAACAATAGATGACTTTAGGAATTTTTTTAAAAATAATAAAACAAGAAAAGAGTTTAATATACAAGATAGTTTTGAAAAAACATTTAAACTTGTCTCTGCACAGTACAAAAATAAGGATATTGAACTCATCAGCAATATAGAAGATGTTAAAATTTATTCTTTTGAGAGTAAACTTGTGCAAGTTTTAATTAATATTTTAAATAATGCACGGGATGAGTTAATAAAACAAAATTTTAGAAAATTAATTTTTATAGAAGCAAAAAGAGTTAAAAATAGTCTAATTATTCTTATAAAAGACAATGCAAATGGAATAAATGATGATATAAAACATAGAATATTTGAACCATATTTTACTACAAAATCAAAGGAAGATGGCACAGGAATAGGGCTTTACATGAGTAGTGAGATAGTTAATAAACATCTTGATGGAACACTTGAATTTACAAATGAAGAGTATGAGTTTGAAAATGAAAAATATAAAGGTGCATGTTTTAAAATTACCCTTCCAATAGATTAAAAAGACTTTAAACTAAAGTTACTTTAAGCTGTATTTAACTATAATCCGCAACTTAATTAGTCAATAAGAGGAAAGCTAAAGATGAAAAGAACATATCAACCACATAATACTCCTAGAAAGAGAACACATGGTTTTAGAGTTAGAATGGCTACTAAAAACGGTAGAAGAGTTATTAAAGCAAGAAGAGCTAAAGGTAGAAAAAGATTAGCTGTTTAAGCAAAAAACACAGAATTAATAATTCAAGCGATTTTAACAAGATCTATAAAAGCGACAAAAAATGGCACACCCATTCCTTTGTCGCTTTTTTTTCGCCTACAAAAGATTTTAAAGTAGCTTTTGTTGCTTCAAAAAAAGTAGGTAATGCAGTAATGCGAAGTAAATCTAAGCGAAGACTTAGAGGAATGTTTGTCTCTTTTGAAAAACAAGTAGCTACTGGAAGCTATATATTTGTTGCTAAACAAAAGATTTTTGAAAAAGACCCAAAAGAGTTAAAAAAAGATTTTATTTTTGCTCTTAAAAGATTAGAACTTCTAAAATGAAAAGAATTGTAAACTATTTAATTAGATTTTATCAAAAATATTTATCGTTTTTTTCATATGGAAGTTGTAGATATTATCCAACTTGTTCACAATATGCCCTTTGGCAATTTGAAAATAATACATTTTTTAAGGCTATTTATTTTACAATAACACGGATATTAAAATGTAATCAACTTTTTAAAGGTGGAATTGATTATCCTGTTATAAAGTTGGTAAGGCATAATAATATAAATTTTAAAAAAATTAAAATCAAATATTGGTACATACCTGTGAATAATAATAGATATTTGGTAGTTAAAAATAGGGAGTGGAATAACAATAATGATGAATAACATGAATCAGAATAATGGTGGTATGCAAAAACGAATGTTAATTATGACATTAGTCGTTTTTGTATTTTTTATTGCATATGAGTTTTTAGTATTAAAGCCGCAACAAGAAGCAAAACAAGCTAAGATTACACAAGAGCAAGTGAAAAAAGCAAATAGTGCTCCTTTAGTTGAACAAGAAAATACAATGTCAAATGGTGTTACTGCTTCAGCAGAAAATAATTCAAAGTCAGTTGATGCACTTTCTTCAAAAGCAATTGCTTCAAATAGTATTGTAGCAACAGTTAAAACAAAACATAACACATTTGAAATTGATAATTTAGGTAGAATTGCACAAGTTACTTTGCAAGATAAACAGTATATTGATGAAAATAAAGATCAGATAAAGCTTTTTGAAGCAGATCAATTAAGACCTTTAGAAGTAAGATTTGCAGATTCAAATATAAATGATGAAGCTTTTAAAGTAAATGTTACTGCTAGTAAAAGTTTGCTTGATGCTAAAACAAGCGCACAAGAGTTAGTATTAACACAAAAATTGTCTGATACAACACTTACAAAAACTTTTAAGTTTTATCCAGATGGTCATTATGACTTAGAAGTAAAAACTACAAATGCTAAAAAGTTTTTTATTACAAATGGATTTAGACCAAATGTATTAGCTGATATGTATGCTGATCATGGGATGTATGTAAAACAAAATGATGATACAATGGAGTTAATTGAAGATGGTGATTTAGATAAAACTAAAAACTATACAGGAATTAAATTTGTATCAAATTTTGATAGATATTATGCAACAGTTATTTATAATTTTAATAAATCATTAGCAATTACAGTAATGCCAGATAATGAAAGTAATCCTTCTCCTTTTATTCATGGAAATGATAATATTAGCTTTAGTGGGTATATTGGTCCAAAAGAGTTTAAAACATTAAAAGCTTTAAATCCAGAATTAACAGATGTTATTGAGTATGGTTGGTTTACATTTATTGCAAAACCTATGTTTATTTTCTTACAATATATTCATAATATTGTTGGAAACTGGGGATGGACTATTGTTATTGTTACAATTTTAATTAAGCTTGTATTATACCCTTTATCATACAAAGGTATGGTATCAATGAACAAGTTAAAAGAGTTAGCTCCTAAAATTAAAGAAATACAAGAAAAATATAAAGATGATAAACAAAAAGCATCTATGCATATGATGGAACTTTATAAAAAGCATGGGGCTAATCCAATGGGTGGATGTTTACCTATTATATTGCAAATCCCAGTATTTTTTGCTATATATAGAGTACTATTAAATGCTATTGAGTTAAAAGGTTCAGAGTGGATTTTATGGATTCATGACTTAGCAGAAATGGATCCTTATTTTGTATTGCCAATATTAATGGGTGCTTCAATGTGGTTACAACAAAGAATTACTCCAAATACAATGCAAGATGAGATGCAAAGAAAAATATTCCAAATGTTACCAGTTGTATTTACATTCTTCTTCTTATGGTTCCCAGCAGGTTTAACACTATACTGGTTCGTTAATAATGTATTTACAATAGCTCAACAATATACAATAAATAAAATGTTTGAAAAGAAAAGAGCTATAAAAAAATAGGATTAATTATGAAAAAGTTTGAAGCAAATAGTTTAGAAGAGGCATATGAATTAGCAAAAGATGAATTTAAATGTTCAATTACAAATTTAGAAATAGAGATTGATCAACAACCAAGAAAAGGTTTTCTTGGTTTTGGTCGTAAAAGTGCTATTATTAAAGTTGTTGAAAAACATGATAGAAAAGTTTATGATAGAAAACAAAAAGAGCATAAATTTAGAAAAAAAGATATAAAAATAGAAGATGTATCTAAAAAAATAGAAGACTCAAATAAAGTTGCTACACAAAAAGAACCTACTTTAAATAAATCACATAAAAAAGTTCCAAATATTCATTCAAAAGAGAAAATCTTTGATAATTTTTATGAAGTTGGAGATAAACAACAAATAAATGAAGTTATTGTTAAAAAAGATGAACAAATTATCTTAAATGAAGTAAAAGAAGGAATTGATTCACTATTTTCAAATACATGTTATGAAATTGAAGATATAAAAGTTGAATTTTATGATAATGAAACATTATATATTGAGTTTACGGGAGCTGATTCTGCACTTTTAATTGGAAAAGAGGGTTATAGATACAAAGCATTATCTTATATTTTATTTAATTGGATAAATGAAAAATATGGATTGATGCTAAGATTAGAAGTTGCCGAATTCTTAAAAAATCAAGAAGAGTCTATACATACATATTTAGAACCTGCAATTGAAACTATTAATGAAAAAGGTAGTTTTAAAACAAAACCTTTAGATGGTATTTTAGTTCATATTGCATTGAAAAGATTAAGAGATGAGTTCCCTAATAAATATGTTGCTGTTAAGACAAATGTAAGAGGCGATAGATACGTACTTGTTAATGAATATAGAAGTAAAGAGCAATAAAATTGTTTGATGATAATACAATTGTAGCAATAGCTACAGCAAATGGAATAGGTTCAATCTCAATAGTTAGAGTTAGTGGTAAACAAGCTTTAGAAATTGCTCTTAAAATCTCTAAAAGAGAGAGTTTAAAACCACGACTAGCAACTTTATCAACACTTTATACTAAAAGTGATGAAGTTATTGATGAAGCACTTTTATTATATTTTAAAGCACCATTTTCTTTTACTGGTGAAGATATTGTTGAGTTTCAATGTCATGGTGGTGTAGCTATTGCAAATATGGTTTTAGACGAAGTTTTAAATTGTGGTGCAAGAATTGCTAATCCAGGAGAGTTTTCAAAAAGAGCTTTTTTTAATGGAAAAATGGATTTATCAAAAGCAGAAGCAATTTCTAAAATCATAGAAGCAAGAAGTGAAGATGCAGTTAAACTTTTAGCAAAACAACTAAAAGGTGAGTTATCTAATTTTGTTGAAGATATTAGACAAGATTTACTTTTTATGCTTGCATATACAGAAGTTAGTATTGATTATGCAGAAGATGATCTACCTACTGATATTTTTGAAAAAATAGAAGAAAAATTAAAAAATATCAAAGAAAAACTTGAAAATACTTTAGAAGCTAGTAAACGAAGAGAAGGAATGATTGAGGGGTTTAAACTTGCAATAATAGGAAAACCTAATGTTGGTAAATCTTCACTATTGAATAAACTTTTAAATTATGATAGAGCTATTATTTCTGATATTGCAGGTACAACTAGAGATACAATTGAAGAGTCTGTAAAAATTGGAACACATATTATAAAAATAGTTGATACAGCTGGTATAAGAGATGAAACTTCTGATGTAATTGAAAAAATAGGTATTGAAAAATCAATCACTGCTATTAATGAAGCAGATATAGTTGTTGCATTATTTGATAATAGTAAACCTTGTGATAAAGAGGATGAAAAAATATTATCTTTATTACATAATACTTCAAATAAACAGATTTTAAAAGTATTAAATAAAACTGATTTAGAAAATAATTTTGATATTTCAAAATTAGATGATTATACAAATTTAAGTACAAAAGAGTCTATTCAACCTTTAGTTACAAAAATAGAAAAAATTCTTGATACTAATACTCATAGCGATGAAATGACTTTAATATCAAAAAGACAAATAGATAGTGTTTTTCAAACACTTCATCACATAAATGAATCTTCTATGCCACTTCAAACGGGAGAGTTAGAGTTTTTTGCACATCATATAACAGAAGCATTGCATTTTATATCTAATATTACAAGACCTTATGAAAATGATGAAATGTTAGATGTTATGTTTGGTGAGTTTTGTTTAGGTAAATAAATTTTTATTTACCTATTTTATAAACTTTTTTAAATTCTGCATTATTTTTTGATACATCAATCCATGAATCACAATTAAAATCAATTCTAATCACATAACCCATATCAAATTTATCTTTATATCCACAGTAATTTAAAGCTAATATTGCCAATGATGGATTATGTCCAACTAAAATCATTGAGTCAACTGTATCGTAAGTGTATGTTATAATCTCATGTAGTTCATTTAAAAAAGCTTGGTATATTACTTCATTATATATTATTGGTTTTTCATAGCCAAATTTATTTGCAAGAATTTGTGCAGTTTCTTTTGCTCTTAAAGCTGGACTTGAAGCAATTAAATCAACTTGAACCTTATCTTCTAAAAGTTTATTTGAAATATCTTCAATATCTTTAATTCCATTGGTAGTTAATTTTATATCAAAATCATCTTTTGATGAATCTATCTCTTTTTGCCCATGTCTCATTAGATATAGTGTTTTCATTTATTTACCTATTTTTTTTCTTTATTTTATGTATTTTTTTCTTTTATTTAAATAAAAATTATAAATATTTTTTTGGGTATTCAAATGTAATTAATTTGCTATTATAGCTACTAATTTCTTGCCATAATTGACAATTAAACTCTATTTCTAAAATTGCACATGTTGGTATATTCTCATCAAAATCTAAAAACTGCTCTGCAAATAAATTTAAACTTGGATTATGACCTACTAAAAATACTACACTATTTTTATCATCTAAATATTTTAAAGTATCAATAATATTATTTATAGATGCTTCATATAAATCTTCATAATAATCAATATCTTTTTTATTGTATCTTACTTCTTTTGCTATTAATTGTGCAGTTTTTCTTGCTCTATAAGCAGGTGATGAAACTATAATATCAGGTTTTATACCTAGTTGATTAAGTAAATTTCCCATAAATGGTGCATTTAATTTACCTCTTTTATTTAAAGGTCTATCATAATCTGCTAAGGTTAAGTTTTTCCATGAAGATTTTGCATGTCTAATTAAGTAAAGTTTTTTCAAAATATCTCCTATAAATAGTAGATTTGTAAAATTAATTTAAATTGTTTATTAAATTTGTTAAATTATAATATAATAGTATATAAAAAATTAAATTAAAGGAAGCAGTAATGGAACAAATAAAAACTGTATTTTTTCTTGCACTATTATCTGTACTGTTTGTATTTATTGGATATTCATTTGGTGGTCCAAATGGAATGCTAATAGCATTTTTGTTAGCTGCTGGAATGAATTTTTATGCTTATTATTATTCAGATAAGCATGTATTATCTTCTTATAATGCAGTTGAAATTTTAGATAGAAGAAATTTAATATATCAAATTACACAAAAACTTGCATATAAAGCAAATTTACCAATGCCAAGGGTTTATATAATACCTGATGATATGCCAAATGCATTTGCTACAGGAAGAAATCATCAGCATGCAGCAATTGCTGTAACACAAGGACTTATGGATTTGTTAAATGAAAAAGAGATTGAGGGTGTTATTGCCCATGAATTATCACATGTAAGACACTATGATATACTAATTGGAACTATTGCAGCTGTTTTTGCAGGTGCTATTGCAATGATTGCTAATATGATGCAGTTTTCAGCAATGTTTGGTGGAAATGATAGACAAAATTCAAATCCCTTTGTTATGATTGTTTTAGCAATTATTTTACCTTTAGCAGCAGCAGTTATTCAAATGACAGTAAGTAGAAGTAGGGAGTATTTAGCAGATGAGGGTGCTGCAAGATTAGTGGGAGATGCAAGTGGTTTACAAAGTGCATTATCTAAACTTGAAAGTTATGCAAAAAGAGGAGAAATTCACAATGCAACTGAGCAAACAGCACATATGTTTATAATAAATCCTTTTAGTGGAAAAGATATGAAATTTTCTGAACTTTTTAGAACACACCCTACAACTGAAGATAGAATTGCAAGGTTAGAAGAGTTGAAATCACAACTTAAGTAGAGTCCTTGCCTCTACTGAAAAATATCTACTAGATTTTCTAATTGAATTTCTTCTTTTAATATTGGATAAATACCTTTAGCAATTAGGGAAATTTTTAAATCATAATCTATATCACTTATCATAAAATAGTTAACTCCATAATCATGTAGTAAATCAGGTAATACATTACATGTAGCTTCATCTTCATTTTTATACATAGGGTTTTTAATACAGCTTTGAGATTTTAACTTATAATCTTTTATAAATATAATCCAAATATATTCAGCTTCAGCTTCAGCATATTCAAGTTCATCTTGCTTTTTTGAACAAACTGCAATACGGAATTCATTTTTAACTTCATGTACTTTTATATTACTTCCTGTTATTAATGCAAGGGATATTTTTTTTCTAGCACTTTTAACAATTCTTGCAAATGTTGCTCTTGATACATTCATCTTTTTTGCAGCATCTTCTTGATACATACAAAAAGAATCCATTAAATGAATAGCTTCTAATTCTTCATGTAAAAGTACAACATCCTCTTTTGCTTCTTTATCTTTTGGGCCAAAATATTTACATACTGGTTTTAAATTTAGTTTTCTTTCTAGTTTTTCTCTTGCCATAAAACTCCTTTGAATCTATTGGATATGAGATTTTAACATAATCTTGTTAAAAACATGGAAAAGTACTTGACATATGACCAAATAAATGTTATCATTCGGTCATATGTTCATAAGGCTTAACTCTAATTAATTATTTGAAATAATATTTGTTTCATTTTAGAACTAAGTGAACCCGCTCTCTCAAATTAATTCTTAGTTGAATAAATTTTAGAGTTAAGTATGAAGATATATTAACAAATATAATTAGATTGATCATTTTGTTTAGTTGTCTAGCCTAACATACAAAATAACACTCCTCTCTTGGGTCAATCAAGATTATAACACCATAATTTTTGTAAAAACTTTTTTGATAAATACAAATAAATATTAAGTTTTTACAAAAATCCTTTTATAAAAATAATATACTCTAAAGGTACAAAATGAGAATTGTATTTCCCACAGTTGAAAATCTAAGTTATATGTCAGAAGTTGCAACAAACTTTACAAATGCAAAATATTTTACAGTATTAAATTTAAGTGGACAAACAATAAGTTCAGTTGAAATGTTAGAAAATAGAAATGAAGATATTGTAAAGCTATTTAAAAATAATAGTTTTAATGCTTTAGTTGCATCAGATACAAATGATTTGCCAATTGAAGATTTGAAAAAAGTTGGTGTTTCTATTTTTAAAGAGAAAAATAGAAAAAAAGTATTAGCTTTATATAGCGATTTTGTTCAAGATAAATTGAAAAAAATATAAATAAAAAAAGTACCCCTTAACCAAAGAGGTACTTTTGAAATTATATATAAAAAAGATAAATTCAAACTTACTTAAAATATTAGTTTTATTTATTTATCATATACTTTTTTTACATTTTCTATTTTAGAACTCATATTTAATAGTAGCATATCTGCAAGAACTAATGAAGCCATTGCTTCTGCAACTACACTTCCTCTTACTGCTACGCATGGGTCGTGTCTTCCTTTTAATTCACATTCAACTTCATTATTATAAATATCAATTGTTTCTTGTTTTATAAAGATTGAGGGTGTTGGTTTAAAATATACTTTTAAATTTATATCTTCACCATTTGAAATACCACCTAATATTCCACCACTATGATTTGATTTAAAGCCTTCAGTTCTAATTTGATCGTTGTTTTCATAACCTTTTTTATTAACTGAATCAAAGCCATCACCAATTTCTATAGCCTTAACTGCATTTATACTCATCATTGCATTTGCAAATTGTGAATCAAGTTTAAAATATAGAGGTTCTCCAAGACCAACTGGACAATTTTTAATATTTATTAAAGCAACGCCTCCTACACTATTGTGAGAATTTTTTGCTTTTAATATTGCATCTTTTTGTTCTTGTTCCATATTTTTATCTAAAGCATAAATTTCAGAATTTTGAACATTTGAAAAGTCATGATTTTTTGCTTTTATTCCATCAATTTCACAAATTCCACTTTTAACTTCTATATTTAACTCTTTTAGTAAAAGTTTAGCAATAGCTCCTGCTGCAACTCTTGCTGCAGTCTCTCTTGCACTACTTCTTCCTCCACCTCTATAATCTCTAATTCCATATTTATTAAAATATGTATAATCAGCATGACCTGGTCTAAAAAGATCTTTTACATTTGTATAATCTTTGCTTTTTTGATTCTCATTGAAAATAACCATAGAAATTGGTGTTCCTGTTGTAAGTCCTTCAAATACACCACTTAAAATTTCAATACTATCGCTTTCTTTTCTAGCAGTTGCATATTTATTTTGACCTGGCTTTCTTCTATTCATTTCATTTTGAATAAATTCTTCATCTATTTTTATGCCAGCAGGAACGCCATCAATTACGCAACCTAGTGCTTTTCCATGACTTTCACCAAAAGTTGTAAATTTAAACTTATGACCAAATGTATTCATTATTTTGAATCCTTAAATTGATCAATTGCTATTTTTGCTACTGCTTGTTGAGCAAGTTTTTTACTTTTTCCTCTTGCTTGTCCATATTTTTTTCCATCAATCCAGATTGAAACTTCAAACTCTTTTTTATGATCAGGTCCATAAGACCCCTCTATTTTATACTCAGGAATTGTTCCAAATTCTGCTTGTGTTATCTCTTGTAGTGCAGTTTTGTAATCACTAAAAAGTACATCTAAATTTATTTTATCATATGATTTTTCAAGCAAGTCTAAAATTATCGGTTTTAAAGTTTCAAGTCCTGATTCTAGGTAAATTGCCCCCATAATTGCTTCAAAGGCATCTGATAAAATAGATGCTTTTGTTCTTCCTTTATTTCTCTCTTCTGCAGTTGAAATAAAAATATAATCACCTAGTTTTATATCATTTGCCAATTTTGTAAAACCTGTTTCATTTACAAGGGATGCTCTTATTTTAGAAAGCTCCCCTTCATTTGAATTAGGAAAGTTTGTATATAAATACTCCCCTACAATCAAATTTAATACAGCATCTCCAAGAAACTCCAACCTTTCATTATTGTATGGTTTTTTTAAACTTTTATGTGTAAGTGCTTCGATTATCAGATCTTTGTTTTTAAACTGATAATCCAAACACTTTTCTAATTTTGAGTAGTCACTCATTTTCTTTTCCTTTTAATTTTAAATTTTCTGCAAATTCTCTTGCTAGTATATCACATCTTTCATTATGCTCATGCCCTGCGTGGCCTTTTACCCAAAAAGCGTTAATTTTGTGTGGTTTTGAAACTTTTATGTACTCTTGCCATAGTTCTACATTTTTTACAGGTTTCTTTGAAGCGGTTTTCCAATTGTTTTTTTCCCAGTTTTCAAGCCATTCATTTATAGCTTTTACAACATAAGTTGAATCTGATATTACATTTACAATGCATGGTTCTTTTAATACTTTTAATCCTTCTATAACACCTATTAATTCCATTTTGTTATTTGTAGTATTGTACTCACCTCCACAGAACTCTTTTTCAGTTCCTTTATATTCAAGTATTGTTCCCCAACCACCAGGTCCTGGATTTCCTAAACTTGAACCATCACTGTAAAGATTGATTTCTTTCATTTAAATCCTTAGCTAAATTGTGTTTTATTTTATAAGTTAAAATATTATGACAGTGCGGACACCTTGATTCATAGATAGGATGAGTATGTTTACATGAAGTACAAATAAATTCAAAATCTAATGTCACAGGAATTTTGTGTTCGTGTTTATTTAAAGCTATTAATATGTCAAATACAAAATCACTACTATGATTACATGTTTGTAAATAGCCTTTTGCATTATATATTTGATTTAGTTGTTCATTGTTTGCAACAACATCAAAATCAATATCATTAAAATCTAAATACCATAATAAATCAGTAAATTTATTTACATCAAATTCATCTATATGCTTCCATAAAAAATCTTTATTATATTGAATTAAAAACTGTACAAAAAGTCTTTCTATTATATGATTCATTTTATAAAATGAGTATAATTTTTCTGTTTTTTCTTCATATGTTAGTTCTTTATTATTTAATATTTTAAGTGTTTCTATATGTATTCTTTCTCTTATTACATCAACTTCTAGTTCATCTAAAGCTTGAATAACTTCCAATACTTTTTCATAATCTTTTAATTTTTCATTTATAATTAATAGGTGTTTTAAAGCTTTTTCATTTCTAGGAGAAAATTTTAAAATCTTTAAATATATCTCTTTTGATCTTTGTAAGAAGCCACCTTTAAAATAAGTTGATCCTAATAGTTCCAAAAGCTCTTCTTTTTTTACCCTATCAGTTACATGTTCAAGCAAGGCAAGATATACTGATATTGCTTTACTATAATCACCTTTGTGTAAAAAACTTGAAGCTAATAGTATAATTGAATCAAATGGCAAATTATATGTTTTATATAAGTGTACATAATCCTCTTCTTTTAACTTACCTAATTCAAATCGATTAAGTAGCTCTCTATAATCTTTTCTAGCATTCTTCTCTTTATAAAGTCCAAAAGAGTAAGTAATAAAAGAGATTAAGAAAATTAAAGTAAAAAATATTATAACACTAAAAAGTGGATCTCTATAGTCTAAAACCAAACTGTCCAATTAATACCTTTTTTATAAAATCTTAATATATTAACATAAAAGCACATATAAAATAATAAAAGAGTATAATTATATTTATGATAACAAAAGAATCAATTGACAATTTAAAAAATCATCTTGAAATAGTAGATGTAGTTTCCCAATCACTTGAATTAAAAAAATCAGGAGCAAACTTTAAAGCTTGTTGTCCCTTTCATGGAGAGGATACCCCATCTTTTGTAGTAAGTCCAGCAAAGCAAATATATCATTGTTTTGGTTGTGGTGCTGGTGGAGATTCTATAAAATTTGTTATGGAGTATGAAAAGTTAACTTATCCTGAAGCTTTAGAAAAATTAGCTTCAATGTATAATGTTACTTTAAATTATGATGAAACAAATAGTAAACCAAAACTAGATTTGAAAGTTTTAGAGACTATTAATCAATACTACCAAAAACTTTTTACAAATAATACAATTGCTAAAGATTATATAAAAAGTAGAGGAATTTCTGAATTTTCTATTGAAAAATTTGAAATAGGATATGCTCCTAAATCCATAGATACAATAAATTATTTAAAAAGCAATTTTTTAAATTTAGCAGATGCAAAAGATTTAGGAGTAATTGATTCTGGACAAAATGGTTTATACTCTAGATTTATTGAAAGAATCACCTTCCCCATTTATGGATTAAATAGTAAAATTGTAGGTTTTGGTGGAAGGACAATTACAGGACATAATGCAAAATATGTTAACTCTCCTCAAACAAAACTATTTAATAAATCTAAGCTTTTGTATGGATATAACTTAGCAAAAGAGAATATATATAAGAAAAATAGAATAATTGTAACAGAGGGGTATTTAGATGTAATAATGCTTCATCAAGCAGGCTTTAACACAGCTGTTGCAACTTTAGGAACAGCACTTACTAAAGATCATTTGCCAATTCTAAGAAGGGGAGAGCCTAAGGTAATAGTTGCTTATGATGGTGATAATGCAGGCTTAAATGCAGCTTTTAAAGCTTCTGTTATGCTAAGTCAAAGTGAGTTTGAGGGTGGTGTGATAATATTTGAAGAGGGAAAAGATCCTGCTGATATGGTAAAAGATGGACAAATACAGAAGTTAAATGAAATTTTTTCAAATCCCACACCTTTTATTAATTATGCTATTGATTATATTATTTCAAAATATGAGATAAATGATCCAATGCAAAAACAAAAAGCTTTACATGAATCAAATGAGTATCTAAAAAGTTTGAGTTTGCTTTATCAAGATGAGTACAAAAGATATATTGCTCAAAAATTAAGTATTAGAGAAAACTTAGTAAAAGTAACAAATGATAAAAGTAGAGTAAAGTTTGATAATAGTTCAACAAAAATAGATATTGCAGAACTTTGTATTATAAAAGCTATTTTAGAAAAACCTAGTAGACTAGATTTGGTTTTAGATTTAATTGATGCTTCTATGTTTGAATATCATAATAATGAGTTTCAAATGCTTTTAGATGATATAACTAATCCTTCTTTAAATTCAATAGTTTTAAATGAAAGATTAGAAGATTATGATGATAAAAGATTAGAAAATGAATTATTGATTTTATTGATTAAGTTTTATTCAAAACAGTTAAATAAAGTATTATATGAAAAAGATATAGATTTTAGAAAAAAAGCTAATTTAATTAGAAAACTAAAAGATAATATTTCCCAGTTAAAAAAAGGTAAACTAGTTAGTTTTGATATAGATTTATTGAAATAACTATTTTTTTACAGTAAAATACTTAAAAAATTTTAGAGGAAGAAAAATGGAGTTTTTGCATACAAATAGAGTACCAGCTGCAATTGGACCTTATTCACAAGCAATTAAAGCAAATGGTTTAATTTATACATCAGGACAAATCCCATTAAAAGCAAATGGTGAATTAGTAGAAAATGATATTAAAAAGCAAACAAGACAAGTTTTAGAAAATATCAGAATGTTATTAGAAGATTGTCAAAGTAGCATGGATAAAGTAATAAAAGTTTCAATTTATTTGGAAAATATGGAAGATTTTGGTATAGTTAATGTATTGTATGCTGAAGCGTTCGGTGAACACAAGCCTGTTAGAAGTACAATTGCTGTTAAAACATTACCAAAAAATGTATTAATAGAGATGGATGTAATCGCTTTACCATACGATTATCAATAAAAATATTTTCGCTTAAACAAAGTTTAAACTAATATAAGATAGTATTTCGCTTCACAAAAAAATACGTATTTGATAGATATAGATAGTTAGAGGATAAGTAATGTACGCAATTATTAAATGTGCTGGAAAGCAATATAAAGTTCAAGAAGGTGATATCCTAAATGTTGATTATTTAGGAAAAGTTGCTAAAGAAACTTTAGAAATTTCAGATGTTCTTGCAGTTAATGACGGAGAACTTAAAACAGGTGACGCTGTTTCATCTGCAAAAGTTGAAGCAGAAGTTGTACTTGATGGTACAGGTGTAAATAGAGATAGAAAAGTTATCATTTACAAAAAAAGAAGAAGAAAAGATAGTAAATTAAAAAGAGGTTTTAGAAAAAGCTTCACAAAAATTAAAATTACTAAAATCGCTGCATAATTTTAAGGAGATAAACGATGGCTCACAAGAAAGGTCAAGGTAGTACACAGAATAATAGAGATTCAGCTGGTAAAAGACTTGGTGTAAAAAAATTTGGTGGTCAAACAGTAAGAGCTGGTAACATCATTGTAAGACAAAGAGGAACTAAAGTACATGTTGGAGAAAATGTAGGAATTGGTAAAGACCATACTATTTTTTCTTTAATCGACGGTGTAGTTAAGTTCGAAGTTAAAGATAAAAAAAGAAAAAAAGTATCAGTTTACGCTTCATAATTTTTGAGGTATTAGCTGCTTTTTAAAAGGGTGTATGGCTTTGCCTACACCCTTTTTTAGTTTAGGAGAAAAAAGTGTTTATAGATAGTGTAAAATTTAAAATTTCATCTGGAAAAGGTGGTCAAGGTTGTGCCTCTTTTAGAAGAGAGAAATTTGTTGTAAAAGGTGGTCCTGATGGGGGAGATGGAGGAAAAGGTGGAGATGTTTATTTTAAAGTAGATAATAACACTGATACTCTTTCTTGGTATAAAGGTAAAACTGTACTTAAAGCCGAAAATGGAAAGCAAGGTATGGGTAAAAAGATGACTGGAAAATCAGCACCTGCACTTACACTTACAGTACCTCCTGGAACACAAGTAATTGATGCAGATACAAAAGAAGTATTATTAGATCTTTTAGAAGAGGGGCAAGAAGTTAAATTTTTAGAAGGTGGAAAAGGTGGACTTGGTAATGTTCACTTTAAAAACTCTAGAAATCAAAGACCAACTTACTTTCAACCAGGACTTCCAGGTGAAACAAAAGAGATAAGATTAGAATTGAAACTAATTGCAGATGTTGGTTTAGTTGGATATCCAAATGTAGGAAAATCTACATTAATATCAACAATTTCTAATGCAGAACCTGAGGTTGCAAATTATGAGTTTACTACTTTAACTCCAAAATTAGGAGTTGTTGAAGTAGGGGAATATAGTTCATTTGTTATGGCTGATATACCTGGAATTATTGATGGTGCAAGTGATGGAAGAGGTCTTGGAATTGAGTTTTTAAAACATATTGAAAGAACAAAAACACTTCTTTTTACTATTGATGTATCTAATCATAGAACAATTATAGAACAATTTAAGGTTTTAAAAGAAGAGCTTAAAAAGTTTTCAGTTGAACTTAGTGGAAGAAATTATGCAATTGCACTAACAAAGGTTGATGCATATTATGGTGAAGATTTAATGAAAGATATAAATGAGTTTATAACTGAGTTAGATTTAGAAGTTTCAAACTCAAATGAGTTTGGATTTGATAAACAATATCCTTATTATATTCAAGATTTGACAATGAATAGATATGATAAAAACAAACCATATTTTGTACTACCTATATCTTCTGTAACACATTTAAATACAAAGTCAATAGGTTATGCACTTTATGAATTTTTAGGTAAAAATAAATGATAGAAGATAGTGAAACTTTGCTTGAAAAAAAAAGAATTGTTATTAAAGTTGGAACAGCTGTTCTAACTCAAAATAATGAATTAGCTTTGGAAAGATTAAGTAATTTAGTAGACTTAATCTCAAAGCTTAAAAATGAAAAAAAATATGAACTTATATTAGTAAGTTCTGGTGCAGTTGGTGCTGGAAATACTAAACTTCAATTAGATAAAACACAAATTGCAAATAGACAGGCTTTAGCAGCAATAGGGCAACCTTTACTAATGAAAAACTATAAAAAAAGATTTCGTGATTATGGTATAATTTGTGCTCAAATGCTTTTAATTGAAAACGATTTTGATTCAAGAAAAAGAACAAGAAATGCTCAAAAAGTAATGGAAATACTACTTTCAAATAATGTAATACCAATCATTAATGAAAATGATGTTATTGCAAATGATGAACTGCTTTTTGGAGATAATGACCAATTAGCTGCTCATGTTGCTTACTATTTTAATGCTGATCTTTTAGTTATATTATCAGATATTGATGGTTATTATGATAAAAATCCAAGAGAGTATGAAGATGCAAAAATGCAAAAGATTGTTACAAATATAGAAGAGAGTGAACTTCAAATGGTTCATACTCCAAACTCAGAGTTTGCTACAGGTGGAATTGTTACTAAATTAAAAGCTGCAAATTTTTTAATGAATAGAAATATACCTATGTATATGTCTTCTGGATTTGATTTAACAAATGCCTATGATTTTTTATTAAATGATAATCATATTAGTGGAACACTATTTAAATCAAAATAGGAGATAAAATGTCTAAAAAAATTGTATTTATGGGAACACCTGATTATGCAACAATAATCTTTGATAAGCTAATAAAAAATGATTCATATGAAATTTTAGCACTATTTACTCAGCCTGATAAAAAAGTTGGAAGAAAACAGATTTTAACACCTCCTCATATTAAAAAATATTGTATTGATAATAGTATTGATTTGCCAATTTATCAACCAATAAGCTTGAAAAATAATATTGAAATGGTAGATATTTTAAAAAACTTAAATCCTGATTTTATAATTGTTGCAGCTTATGGACAAATTTTACCAAAAGAGATTTTAAATATTGCTCCTTGCATAAACTTACATGCTTCTATTTTACCAAAGTATAGAGGAGCAAGTCCTATACAAGAATCAATTTTAAATGATGATAAATATACTGGTGTAACTTCAATGCTTATGGAAGAAGGACTTGATAGTGGAGATATTCTTGGAATACAGTATTTAAAATTGACAGAAAATATGTTAGTTGATGAAGTATTTAATAAATTATCGAATATAGCTGCTAGTTTAACAATTACAACACTTGATAATTATGAAAAAATTGAAGCTAAAAAACAGAATAATTCAGAAGTTAGTTTTTGTAAAAAAATTAAAAAAGATGATGGCTTAGTATCTTTTAATGACTCAAGAAAACTCTACTTAAAATATAAAGCTTACTGTTTTTGGCCAGGTATTTTTTTACAAAGTGGTTTAAAACTAAAAGAAGTAGAATTAAATGAAACTACTTCAGTAAACGCAGAAGGAAAAATTTTAGATATTAATGAAAATTTTGCAATTATAGCTTGTGCTAAAGGCTCAATAAAAGTAAGTACAGTTCAAGCTCCTTCAAAAAAAGCTGTAAATATTACAGATTACTTAAGAGGAAAGAGGTTAGCTGTAAATGATACTTTAATCTAATATCTATTAGAATATGAAAAAAGAGTAAAGTATATGGATAAAGAATTAAAGCATTTTTATGATTTGAGTATTTTTACAATTGAAGATTTGGATGTATTACTACATGAAATTTTAAAACACACAAGAGAGCTTGTCTCTTGTGAAGCTGGAAGTATATATATGAAAGAAAAAGACCACTTAGCCTTTCATGTATTTCAAAATGATGCTTTAACTTATGAAAATATTTTTAAGCAATACTGCAATATAAAAGATTTAAAACTACCTTTAAATGATTCTAGAAAATATTTAGCTGTTGAATCTTTACAGTTAAATAAAATTATAATAATCGATAATGCATACAAAACAACAGATTATGAGCTTTTAGGAGTAAAAGAGTTTGATGAAATATTTGATTATAAAACTTACTCAATTATTACCGTTCCTTTAATTCATCCAAGAGAAAAAACAAAATTAGGTGTTATTCAGCTTTTAAATAAAAAAAGTGATAAAAAGATTGATGTTTTTACTAAAAAAGATAAAGACATTGTCTCAATGATTAGCTCTTTTATATCTCTTTCTATTGCAAAAGCACAAAACGATGTACAAAAATTAAAAAGATTAAATAAGCAGTTAGAAGATGCTAATAAAAAACTTGAATCAAGAGTAGAAAAAGAAGTTAAAGAAAATGAAAAGATGAGTGCTATTATTTTTCATCAGTCAAAAATGGCAAGTATGGGAGAAATGATAGGGAATATTGCTCACCAATGGAGACAACCTTTAAGTAGTATTAGTACAATTGCTAGTGGAATGTCTTTGGATTTAGAGATGAAAAACTTTGAAAAAGATAAAGGGATAACACAACTCAAACAAATAGTTGATACAACAAAATATCTCTCTCAAACAATAGATGATTTTAGAAGTTTTTATAAAGTTGATAGAGCAAAAGAGCACTTTAATTTAGCAGATGCTGTACAAAAAAGTGTATCTTTATCTATTGCAACAATGAGTAGTTCTTATATAAAATTTGTTTTAAATCTTGATGAAGAATTAACTGCATATGGCTTGAGAAATGAGTTTACTCAATCTCTTTTAAATTTACTTACAAACGCAAAAGATGCACTTGTTGAAAATGTAAGTGTTGAAGAAAAAAGATATATATTTATTGATATATATAAAAAGAACAATAAAAATATTCTTCAAATAAAAGACAATGCCAAGGGTATTCCAACTAAACTTTTAGATAAAATATTTTTACAACACTTTACTACAAAATCAAAAATTGGTGGAACAGGAATAGGACTTTTTATGGTAAAAGAGATTATTGAAAAGCATATGGATGCTACAATAAGTGTTTCAAATGAAGAATTTACTTTTAATGATAAAAATTATAAAGGTGCTTGCTTTACTATTACTTTTTAGTCTAAGCTAAAAAGTAATAAAAACCAGTAACTGTTAATAAACTTCCCAAAACTCCTAAAACTAAAGCATTTATTGCAAAAGTTTCATCAAGTCCTCCTTTAATAGCTAAAACAACAGCCATTGTCATAGGTGGCATTGCTGCTTCTACTATTGTAACTTTACTCCAAGTATCATTAATATTGTAAAATATTAAAAAAGCCAAATATACTATTAAAGGTACAAGTATCATTTTTAATAACATAGCAGTAAAAACAACTTTAAATTTATAAAAAATATTTTTTATTTGAAGCTTCATTCCTATTGCAATCATAGCAAGAGGAACAAGTGTTGCACCTAATGTTTCAGTTGTGTTTATGATAAAAATAGGTAGTTCAAATAACTTAGTAAAAATAGTTATAAAAAACATAATAATGGGTGGAAAATATAAAACACTTTTTAAAATTGCTCTAAAATTAACTTGTTGCCCACTTCCCCAATTTATTATTATCATCCCTAAGCTAACTAGAATTAAAAAAGAACCAAACAAATCATAAATTAGGGCATAAACTACATAGTCTTGACCATAAAAAGCATCAATGTATGAAAAACCAATAAATGAAGTATTACCAAAAGTAGCAACAATAATAAATGTGGCAAATAACTTTTTTTCAAGTTTTAAAAACTTACCAAGTATAAATGCAAGTATAAGGTTTAAAAAGATTATTGCATTAAACATAACTATTAACTTAAATATCTCAAATGTTAACTCTAAATTGTAGATTTTATTAAATACAATTGCAGGAAGTGAAAAGTAAATAATAAACTCAATTAGCTCTTTTGAGTTATCTTTAAAATATATTTTAAATAAATAGCCAAGTAATAAATACATAGCTATTGGTAACACTGGATCTAGCATAAAACTCTCTTTTGTGATTTTGAAATATTATATATATAATAGTATTAATTTATTCTTGTAGTAACTTTTTGTATAATATTTTATGAAAATTCTAAAGTTAAAAGAAGTAGATTCTACACATACTTACTTAAAAGAGTATATAAAAAATATAAATGAGTTTGAACCTGTATGTATAGTAGCTAATTTACAAACAAATGGAGTAGGTAGTAGAGGAAATAGTTGGAGTGGAATTGAGGGGAATCTATTTTTTTCTTTTGCATTTAAAAAAGAACAATTAACAGATGATTTGCCACTTCAAAGTTGTTCAATCTATTTTTCATATTTATTAAAAATTATATTGAAAAATAAAGGTTCAAATGTTTGGATAAAATGGCCCAATGATTTTTATATAAATAATAAAAAAATAGGTGGAACAATTACAACTATATCCAATGATATCGTGCTTTGTGGAATAGGTTTGAATTTAAAATTTGTTAATAATGAGTTTGGTAAATTAGATATTAATATTGATATTGATAAAACTCTTCAAGACTATTTTAATAAAATAAAAAATAAGACTTCATGGAAGCAAATTTTTAGTGATTTTAAGGTAGAATTTCAAAATAGTAGAAAATTCCATGTTACGATCAACAATAAGAAAAAATCATTAGAAAAAGCTATTTTAAATAGTGATGGTTCTATAAATATAGATAAAAAAAAGGTTTTTAGTTTACGATGACAGAAATAATATCAATAGCAAATCAAAAAGGTGGTGTAGGAAAAACGACTACAGCCGTAAATTTAAGTGCAGCTTTGGCTTTAAGAGGTAAAAAAGTACTTTTAATTGATGCGGATCCACAATCTAACGCTACAACTAGTTTGGGTTTTCATAGAGATACATATGAATATAATTTGTATCATGTAATGTTAGGAACTAAAGAATTAAGTGAAATAGTTTTAGATTCAGAAATTGAAAATCTAAAAGTTGCACCTTCAAATATTGGCTTAGTAGGAATTGAAAAAGAGTTTTATAAAGATAATAAAGATAGAGAATTGATTTTAAAAAGAAAAATTGATCCAATTAAAAAAGATTTTGATTATATAATTATTGATTCACCTCCTGCACTTGGGCCAATTACAATAAACACATTAAGTGCTTCAAATTCAGTTCTTATACCAATTCAGTGTGAATTTTTTGCACTTGAGGGTTTAGCTCAATTACTTAATACTATTAAACTTGTTAAGCAAACAATTAATAGACAGTTACAAATAAGAGGTTTTTTACCTACAATGTATAGTTCTACAAATAATCTTTCAAAACAAGTGTTCGCAGATTTAGCACAACATTTTGAAAGTAAACTTTTTAAGATAGATGAAACATCTTATGTTGTTATTCCAAGAAATATTAAACTTGCAGAGAGTCCAAGTTTTGGAAAACCAATTATGCTTTATGATGCAAGTGCAACTGGTACAAAAGCATATACAAATTTAGCAAGAGCAATAGCAGGATAGAATATGGCATTAGGAAGAGGACTTGGAGAATTACTTGGTGAAGTAGAAATTGCTTATGAAAATGGTTCAGGAAAAGATACATTAGAAAAAATTGGTACAATTGTAGAGATTGAAACTAAATTAATTAAATCTAATCCAAATCAACCAAGAAAAATTTTTGATGAAGATAAATTAAAAGAGTTAAGTGATTCAATAATTGAGCATGGATTATTACAACCAATTGTTGTAATACAAGATAGTGATACTAGTTTTACTTTGATTTCAGGTGAAAGAAGATTAAGAGCGCATAAACTTGCAAAGATTGATAAGATTAAATCAATTGTTCTTGATGTAGAAGAGTTTAAACTAAGAGAGTTAGCTTTAATTGAAAATATTCAAAGAGATGATTTAAATATTATTGAACTTGCTTATTCATATGCACAATTAATAAATGATCATAATATTACTCATGATGAATTATCAAAAAAAGTGTTCAAAAGTAGAACATCGATTACTAATACTTTAAGACTTTTACAACTTAGTTCATATGTACAACAATTGTTAGCAAATAGTAAAATTAGTGCAGGTCATGCAAAGATAATGCTTGGTTTAGACGAAGAACAACAAAAAGTTGTAGCTGATTCAATTGTTGGACAAAAATTGTCAGTTAGAGAAACAGAAAAATTAGTAAAACAAATAAAAGAACCTAGTACAAAAAAAGTACAAAATAGTAAAAAAAATAAAAACTATGATTTTAAACCTTTAAATAATGTTTTAAAAACTTTGAAAGAAAATGACTTAAAAGTTAAAGCTGAAAAAGATTATTTTAAGATTGAAATAACTTCTCAAGAAGATATAGAAAAGATTTCTAATTATTTTCGTAACACTTTATAAATTTAAGCGACATTATCCTTCATTTTAATACAATTTTATAAATATTTTTGATAAAATTAATCAGTTTTAGTCAAACTAAACTGTATAAATATGGAGGAATGAATGTTAGACATAAGTCCTGTATTGTTGCTTAGCTCTGGTATCATCTTTTTGTTAGTTGTTGCCAGACTAAACAGTTGTCTATTCAAGCCTCTACTAAAGCATATGGATGATAGAGCAGATTCTATTAAAAGAGATTTAGAGAATGCGAAATCAAATAGTGCAAATGTAGATGGCATGCTGGCTGAAGCAAATGATGTAATTGCTGCTGCAAAAAAAGAAGCAGCTACAATAAGAGAAAAAGCTTACAATGAAGCAAAAGAGAGTGCTGATGCGAAACTTGCAAATGCAAAAGTTAATTTAGAAGAGAAATCTGATGAATTTGCTAAAAGCTTGCAAAATGACACAAAAGCATTAAAAGATTCATTAATAGCTTCTATGCCTCAATTTAATGAGAGCCTAAAAGCTAAGCTTAGCTCGATATAAAGGAATTAAAGTGAAAAAAATATTACTATTAGGTTTAGCTTTAAGTCCAATTGCATTACTTGCTAGTGGTGAAGGTGCGGAAACTGATTACGATATTATTCAAAGAACCGTTAACTTTATAATTTTTGCTGGAATTTTATGGTACTTACTTGCTGATAAAATTAAAGCTTTTTTTGCAGATAGAAGCTTATCTGTTCAAGCAGAGCTTGATAAAGTACAAGATACTTTAAAAGCTTCTCAAAGTAAAATTGATTCTGCTAATAAACAATTAGAAGAAGCAAAAGTACTTGCTGCAGAAATTGTAGAAAATGCAAAAACAGATGTTGATTCAATCAAGCAAAAAGTTGCAGCTACTGTTGATGCTGAAATTGCTCAACTAGAAAAAAACTTCGATGAAAAAATGAATATTGAAGTAAGAAAAGCAAAAAAAGAAGTTGTTGCTGAAGTTCTTGAAGAGCTATTTAATTCAGGCGATGTAGAATTAACTCAAGAAGAGTTATCAAATATTGTACTTAAGAAGGTAGCATAATGATTGATTTAGTAGCAAAAAGATATGTAAAAGCTTTATTAGATGGAAGAGATATTGACTCTATAACTGCTATTAGCAAAGAGTTAAAAGAGATTTCTTCAGCTTATAATGATGCTAAATTTATAGCTATTATATCATCTACTGAAGTAAAAAATAGTGATAAAGTTGAGTTAATTATCTCGCTTGTAGATAATTGTAGTGACACTTTACAAAATCTTATTAAATTACTAAGTAATAACAAAAGATTAGATATTATTCCCGTAATTGCAAATGAGTTAGAAACTCAACTTGCTGTTATTAATAACTCGTATAATGGAGTAATTTATACAAATAAAGAGTTAGCTGCAGAATATATTTCATCAATTGAAAAAGAGTTTAGTAAAAAATTTAATGTAGATTTATCATTATCACAAAATATTTGTGATTATAATGGTATTAAAGTTGATATTGATGGACTTGGGGTTGAAATATCTTTTTCAAAAGATAGATTAAAATCTCAAATGATTGATCATATTTTAAAAGCAGTTTAGAACTTATAAAGGAGAATTTGAATGGGTGCAAAGATTCAAGCTGATGAAATCAGTTCTATTATAAAAGAAAGAATCGAAAACTTTGAATTAAACGTAGATGTAAATGAAACTGGTAAAATCATCTCTTTTGCAGATGGTATTGCTCAAGTTTACGGGCTAAAAAATGTTATGGCTGGTGAACTTGTAGAGTTTGAAAATGGGGAAAGAGGATTAGCTTCTAACTTAGAAGAATCAGCAGTTGGTGTTGTTGTTCTTGGTAATGGAGAAGGTCTTACTGAAGGTACTTCTTGTAAAAGATTAGGTAAATTACTAGAAACACCAGTTGGTGAAGTTATGGTGGGAAGAGTTGTTAATGCTCTTGGTGAACCTATTGATGGAAAAGGTGCTATTGAATCAACAGAAAAAAGATTTGTTGAAGAAAAAGCTCCTGGAATTATGGCAAGAAAATCTGTACATGAACCATTACAAACTGGTATTAAAGCAATTGATGCACTTGTTCCAATTGGTAGAGGGCAAAGAGAACTTATTATTGGTGATAGACAAACTGGTAAATCAACAGTTGCAATTGATACAATTCTTAATCAAAAAGGTGAAGATGTTGTTTGTATTTATGTTGCAATTGGACAAAAATCATCTTCTGTAGCTAATGTTGTAAGAACATTAGAAGAAGCTGGTGCAATGGATTATACAATTGTTGTAAATGCTGGTGCTTCTGAATCTTCAGCTTTACAGTTTTTAGCTCCATATACAGGTGTGACTATTGGTGAATATTTTAGAGACAATGGAAAACATGCATTAATTGTTTATGATGATTTATCAAAACATGCAGTTGCATATAGAGAAATGTCTTTATTATTAAGAAGACCTCCAGGTAGAGAAGCATTCCCAGGGGATGTATTCTATCTACACTCAAGATTATTAGAAAGAGCTGCTAAAATGAGTGATGAATTAGGTGCTGGGTCAATGACTGCTTTACCTATTATTGAAACTCAAGCAGGTGATGTTGCTGCATATATTCCAACAAATGTTATTTCTATTACAGATGGTCAAATCTTCTTAGAAACTAACCTTTTTAACTCTGGTATTAGACCTGCTATTAATGTTGGTTTATCAGTATCAAGAGTTGGTGGTTCTGCACAAATTAAAGCTACTAAGCAAGTTGCTGGTACATTAAAATTATCTCTTGCTCAATATAGAGAACTTGAGGCATTTGCACAGTTTGCATCTGATCTTGATGAATCAACAAGAAAAGAGCTTGAGCTTGGTCAAAGAATGGTTGAAGTACTAAAACAAGGTGTTAATAAACCATTAGTTATTGAAAAACAAATTGTTATCATTTATGCTGGTACTAAAGGTTATTTAAATGATGTTGCTGTTGGAGATGTTGTTAAATTTGAAGAAGAATTACATGCATTTTTTGAGCAAAAATATTCAAATATTTTAGAATCAATTAAATCAAAACAAAAGATTGACGACGAGATTGAGTCTGCATTAAAATCTGCATTAAATGAGTTTAAAACTGTATTCAGTGCAAAATAAGGATTAGCATATGGCTAACTTAAAAGAGATTAAACTAAAAATCGGTAGTGTAAAGAATACTCAGAAGACAACTAAAGCTATGAAGCTTGTATCTTCTGCAAAACTTACTAGAACTAGACAGTTATCTGCTCAAGCTAGAAGTTATGCAAATAAGATAAATGATGTTCTTTCTGATATCGCAAATCGAGTTAGCAAAGTTCATGAAGATGATAATGTTGATAAAGCATTTGTTCCTAATGACAATCCAAAAACAGTAGATATTGTTTTTGTTACTGCTGATAAAGGTCTTTGCGGTGGTTTTAATATGGCGACAATTAAGACTGTTAATAAAATCAAAGCTGATTATGAAAATAAGGGTGCAAAAGTAAGATTAAGAGTTGCTGGAAGAAAGGGAATTGATTTTTTCTCTTTTCAAGGTATTGAATTAACTCAAAAAGTTTCAGATTTATCTTCAGCCCCAGATTATGACAGAGCTTCTGAATTCATTGGTGAAGCTGTAGAAGATTTTAACAATGGAATTACAGAAAAAGTAATTTTAGTTTATAATGGGTTTTTAAATATGTTAACTCAAGAGTTAAGAGTAAGAGATCTTTTACCTATTAGTTTAGAAAATGTTGAAACTAAAGAAGAAGATAACTCTATGCTTTATATTGAACCTGATGATGATGAAGAAGTATTAAGTGAATTAACAGCAAAATACTTAGATTTTAATATGTATTATTCATTAATTGACTCTTTAGCAGCAGAACATTCTGCAAGAATGCAAGCTATGGAAGCTGCAACAAATAATGCAAAAGAAAGAGTTGATACTTTAACAGTTGAATATAATAAAGCTAGACAAGCTGCAATTACAACAGAGCTGATAGAGATTATCAGTGGTGTTGAATCATTAAAATAAGATAAAGGAGCTACCCGTATGAAAGGTAAAATTATTCAGGTAATGGGTCCGGTTGTTGACGTTGAGTTCGACGGATATCTACCGGAAATCAATGAAGCAATTGACGTTGTTTTCTCTGATGCAGACCATGATAGATTAGTATTAGAAGTTGCTGCACACATTGGCGATAGCAGAGTTAGAACTATTGCTATGGATATGACAGAAGGTTTAAAAAGAGGACAAGAGTGTATTGCTACTGGTGGACCAATTAAGGTTCCAGTTGGTGAGCCTGTTCTTGGTAGAATCTTTAATGTAATTGGTGATCCTGTTGATGAGGGTGAACCAATCGCTGAAGATGCTGAAAGATGGTCTATTCATAGAGCTGCACCAACTTTTGAAGAACAATCTACTAAAACAGAGATGTTTGAAACTGGTATTAAAGTAGTTGACTTACTTGCACCATACTCAAAAGGTGGTAAAGTTGGGCTATTTGGTGGTGCTGGTGTTGGTAAAACAGTTATTATTATGGAACTTATTCACAATGTTGCATTTAAACATTCAGGTTACTCTGTATTTGCAGGTGTAGGTGAAAGAACAAGAGAAGGTAATGACCTTTACTATGAAATGAAAGACTCTAATGTACTTGATAAAGTTGCATTATGTTATGGTCAAATGAGTGAGCCTCCAGGTGCAAGAAATAGAATTGCATTAACTGGTCTTACAATGGCAGAATACTTCAGAGATGAAAAAGGTCTTGATGTATTAATGTTCGTTGATAATATCTTTAGATTTGCACAAGCTGGTTCTGAGATGTCAGCACTACTTGGAAGAATTCCATCTGCGGTTGGTTATCAACCAACATTAGCAAGAGAAATGGGTGCTTTACAAGAGAGAATTACTTCTACTTCTAAAGGTTCTATTACTTCTGTTCAAGCAGTATATGTACCAGCGGATGACTTAACTGACCCAGCTCCTGCTTCAGTTTTCGCTCACTTAGATGCAACAACAGTACTTAATAGAAAAATTGCAGAAAAAGGTATTTATCCAGCAGTTGATCCATTAGATTCTACATCAAGAATTTTAAGTGCAGATGTATTAGGTGAAGAGCACTATGCAACAGCAAGAGGTGTTCAATCAGTATTACAAAAATATAAAGACTTACAAGATATTATTGCAATTTTAGGTATGGATGAATTATCTGAAGCTGACAAACTTGTAGTTGATAGAGCAAGAAAAATTGAAAAATTCTTATCTCAACCATTCTTCGTAGCAGAAGTATTTACAGGAAGCCCAGGTAAATATGTTGAACTTAAAGATACAATTGAAGGATTCAAAGGTATCTTAGAAGGTAAGTACGACGATGTTCCTGAAATGGCATTCTATATGGTTGGTGGAATGGATGAAGCTTTAGCTAAAGCTGAGGAAATGAAATCAAAATAAGGTTAGCCTATGGAGACAATTAGATTATCAATAGTTACGCCAAATGGAGAAATCTTTAATGATGATGTTAAAACAGTGACTCTTCCTGGAAAAGAGGGAGAGTTTGGTGTTTTACCAGGTCACTCATTATTAGTTTCTTCTTTAACAGTTGGTGTAATTGTTATTGAAAAAGCAAATTCTACTGAGGCTGTTGCTATAAACTGGGGACACGTTAAAGTAAGTGAAAGTACAGTTGATGTATTAGCAGATGGTGCTATTGCATTAACACAAGGTGAAGACTCTAATATTGCTAAAAATATTGAAGCAGCTAAAGATTTGGTTAGTTCTGTAAAAGACTCAAATGTTTCGCTTGCTTCTGTTGAAGCAAAAATCAATTCATTTGCGTAGAAATATCATATGATTGACTCGATATTAGATTATCTAAGTAATAGTAGCGCTATCGCAATTCTTGTGTTAGTGCTGCTATCTATTTATTTGGTAACAGTTTTTTGGATTTTTATATATAGACTTCTTTCATTAAATTCATTTATTGTAAATGAAAAAAAATCACTTGAGTCTTTAACATCACGAAATACAACAGTAAATCCGCTATCCTCTTTATATAAATGTTCAAATGGTTCAACTTCAAAGCATATATTAAAAGCTTGTGAAATATCAATAATAAAAGATGCTAGTTTTGGAATCTCTTGGCTTTCAATTATCTCTTCAACTGCACCATTTGTAGGTTTATTTGGAACAGTTGTTGGTATTTTAGAATCATTTGCCAAATTTTCTAGTCACTCTAAAGTTGGTTTTTCAATTATAGCACCAGCTATTAGTGAAGCTTTAGTAGCAACTGCTGCTGGTATATTTGTTGCAATTTTTGCATATACTTTTCATCAAATTTTAGTAAGAAAAGTTTATGAACTAAATACTTATATAAAGGCACAAGCTGAAATTTTAATAGCAAAAGGTTAATAAATGTATGATTTTAACCAAAAGCCTGATTTAAATATTACTCCACTAGTTGATATTATGCTAGTTCTTTTAGCAATACTTATGGTTACAGCACCAGTATTAGAGTTTGAAGAACAGATTAATCTTCCTAGTGGAAGTAAATCAGTACAAGTTCAAGATGTAAAAAAAATCACAGTTTTTATCAATGAAAAAAGAGAAGTAAAAGTAAATAAAAATAAATATGATATAAAAGATTTTGCAGATAGTTTTATTTTATATGCAAAATCAAAAGACAGAAATACTCCAATACATATAAGAGCTGATAAAAGTTTAGTATATGATGATATTATTTTTGTATTAAGAACTATTAAAGAAGCTGGATTTTTTAAAGTTTCTCTTATAACTGATGGTTAGGATTTAAATGATTAACTTTTTTTCAGATTATGATAAAGGAAATTTTTATTTATCTGGCCTTTTAGCTTTATTTATATATATTTTTGTATTTGTTCTGTTTTTACTTTATTTAGACTCAAATAATGCTAAAACATTTGACTCATCAAAAAAAGCTACAGTATTTAAATTAGATGTAGTTTTAGCTGATAGTGAAGTGAAAAATAAACCTAAAATGAAAATTGAGAAAAAAACCCAAGAAAAAATTATTAAAAAATCAACATCTAAAAGTTCAGAACAAAAATCAGACTTAAAGTCTCTTTTTGCAAATGTTAAAACAACAGAAACAAAAGTTGTAAAAAAAGAAGTTAACAATGTAAAATCGTCAAATGTATCAAGTAGATTTAAATCAAAATTTGAAAGAGAAAAAAGAACAAATAGTGATTTAAGTGTATCTAGTATGTTAGGCGAAGTAAAAGCAGAAAAAAGAAATTTATCTATTTCTACCTCTTCAAATCATGAAAATGATCCTTATTACTCTAAAATATATGAAATATTAGCACAAAGATGGAATCCTATATTAATTGAAGATGGCTTAGAAGCTAAGGTTTTGGTTATAATTTCTAATGATGGAGTTTTTGATTATAAATTTTTAAAATATTCTACTAATGAAAAATTTGATACTCTTTTAAAAGAGTTTTTACAGCAGCAGAAAGCTCTTTTATACCCACCTCATAATAAAGGTTCTAAAACAAATATTGAGGTAACATTTAAATCTAAAGGATAATTAACATGAAAAAAATGATAGTTGTACTATTGTGTTTTTTTAATATTGCATTTGCGGTTGATGCAAAATTAGAGATTGTAAAAAAATCTAAAAGTCTACCTAAAATTGTTATTTCTATTTCTGAAAATAGTAATGATATTAATTTTTTATCTAAAGTTAAAAGAGTAATTGAAAAAGATTTAAAAGTTAGTGGACACTTTGAAGTACTTTCTAGTAATGTAAAAACAAACTATAATCAAAGACCTGATTTATATAAACTTCAAAAAGAAGGGGTTGATTTATATTTAAATATTGATTCACAAATTAGTGGTTTTGGTGGATTTATATTAAATACTAAGCTTTTTGATATAAATAGTAAATCATTAGTTTTAAATAAAACATTCTCAACAAAACAAGATAATAGGTACCCTTTTTTATCACATAGAGTGGCAATCTCAATTAATAAATATTTAAATGCTCCATCAATTGATTGGATGGATAAATTTGTTATTTTTTCAGTATATAAAGAATCAAAAAAAGCTGATATTTATATAGGTGATTATACTTTAACATATCAAAAAAGAATAGTTAGTGGAGGCTTAAATATTTTCCCTAAGTGGGCTAGTAAAAAGCAATATAGCTACTATTATACTACATATGTAAATAGTGTTCCAACATTAGTAAAAGCAAATCTTTATACTGGTAAAAAAGAAACAATAATGAGAAGTGAGGGAATGGTTATTGCTTCTGACATTAGTAGTGATGAATCAAAAATATTAGTAACTGCATCTCCATACGGTCAAGCTGATATTTATTTATTTGACACAAAAACAAAGACTAAACAGAGATTAACAACATATAAAGGAATTGATGTTGGTGCACACTTTGTTGAAAATGATACTAAAATAGTTTTTGTATCTGATAGGTTAAATTATCCAAATATTTTTGCTAAAAAAATTGGACAAAGGGGTGTTCAAAGATTGGTTTACCATGGAACTAATAACTCAGCAGTTACTACACATAAAAATTATGTGGTATATTCAAGTAGAGATAAAGCAAATGAGTTTGGCTTAAGAACTTTTAATTTATATTTAGTATCAACAAAAAGCGATTCTTTAAGAAGATTAACAGCAACAGGAGTTAACCAATTTCCTAAATTTTCATCAGATGGAGAATCTATTTTACATACTAAAACTATAAATGGAAAAAGTTATTTAGGTATTATTAGATTAAATTATGAAAAATCATTTACATTTGCACTTAGAAGTGGGAAAATACAATCAATTGATTGGTAATAAGTTTTAATAACTCTATATAATATGCATAGTATATATATTATATGTAATTATTGTAATTTATAATTAAGTTTTATTTTTGTAAAATCAGTTAAATTTTAAATAAGGGAAATGTTATGAAAAAGATTGGTATTTACTCTTTTTTAGTTGCAGCAGTTTTATTTACTGGTTGTAGTCAAAAAAATGTTGAAATGGATGGAAGTTCTGCAAGCCAAGAGAACCAAAGTGAGATTAATAACTCTGAAGCAACTTTAGATAATATTGATAATAGTAATATTCAAGAAGAAGTTTCAAATGATACTTTGTCTGAAAAAGCAGAAAATGGTTACTATTACATGATTAATGGAGAGAAAGTATTTATTGAAAATATCTATTTCGGATTTGATAAATATAAATTAGACTCTAACATGATTGAGAAAGCTAAAGATAATGCTCAAAAACTTTCAGGTATTAAAGAGACTACAAAAATAAAGATTGAAGGTAATTGTGATGAGTGGGGAACTGATGAATATAATTATGCATTAGGTTTAAAAAGAGCTAAGGCTACTAAAGATGCACTTATTTCAGAAGGTATAAATGAAGACTCAATTTCACTTGTAAGTTTTGGTGAGAGTAATCCAGTTTGTAATGAAAAAAATAAAAATTGTTGGCAAAAAAATAGAAGAGCTGAACATAAGCTTTTACCATAATTAACTGATTAGTATTATAAAATATGAAAAAAATAACCCTAACGATAATGCTGTCTTCATTAGCTTTTGCTAATGAAGTTTCAGTATTTGGAGCTGGAGATTTAAATTCAAATGAACCTTATGGTTTGAATTCTACAGAAAAATACATTTTAAAAAATAAGAATGAATTAGGAAAAATTGATACTAAATTTAAAGGTGTAAAAACAACTTTAGAAACAGTAAGTGAGCGTATTGATGGATTAGAGTCTATTTATGAGGGCGATTCACAAAAATTAAATAAAACAGTTATTACTTTAAATAAAATAGTTAAACAAATAGAAGAGATACAAAATACTACTTCAAAAAATAAAACAGATATTGAAAATTTAAAGAATGTTACAAATCAATTATTAACAATGCAAGAAGAAATTTCTTCAGAAAATAGAAAAAATCTAGATACTTTAAAAGAAGCAATAGATAAATTATCAAAACAGTTAATTAAAATTAATAAAGAATATGTATCTTTTAGTGAAATGAAAAAAAACATGAAGCAGTTTGTAACTGTTGAAGAGTTTAATGCATTTAAAGAAACTTTAGGTAAAAAAACTAGTGTAAAAACAAAATCAACTACTAAAACAAAAAAGTTATCATACGCGCAAAAAGAAGAGATGCTTAATGAAGCAAAAGAGTTATTCAAGAAAGATTATTTTACAAAAGCTATACCGATTTTTGAAGAATTAGTTGAATTAAACTTTAAGCCTGCTGAGAGTAACTACTATCTTGGTGAGATGTGGTATTACAGGGATAAGTTTGAAAAGGCGATTGATTATTTCAAAAAATCTGCAGTTTTATATGATAAAGCTTCTTGGATGCCAAGGTTGTTGCTACATAGCGCTATATCTTTTGAAAATATTAAAGATTATAAAAATGCTACTAAATTTTATAGTACATTAATTGATGTTTATCCAAATTCAAAAGAAGCAAAAATAGCAACTAAAAATATATCAAAATTATAAATTTATAGGAGAAATTATGTCAAAAGTTATAGGAATAGAATATTCATTAAAAGATGCAAACTCAGGTGAGCATTTAGATACAAATGTTGGAGCTGCTCCATTAGAGTTTGTTTCAGGGAAAGGTCAAATTATTCCAGGATTAGAAGAAAAATTAGTTGAAATGAATTTAAATGATGAAGCTGATGTTTTAGTTGAGCCAAAAGAAGCTTACGGTGAGTATAATGAAGAAGCTGTTCAATCATTACCAAAAGAGCAATTTGCAGGAATTGAGCTACAAGAAGGAATGAGTTTATACGGAACTGGTGAAAATGGTGAGACTGTTCAAGTTACTGTTAAATCATTTACTGATAGTGATGTAACAATTGATTACAATCATCCAATGGCTGGAAAAAGTTTAATGTTCTCAGTTTCTATTGTTTCTTTAAGAGATGCAACTGATGAAGAAATTGAAACTGGTGTTGTAGGTGGAATGGCTGCTATGGGTGGCGGTTGTTGCGGTGGTGGACACCATGACCATGGTTCTGAAGGTGGTTGTTGTAGTTCTGAACCACAAGGTCAATCTGGTGGTTGTGGTTGTCACTAAAAATCTAAATTTATTAAGTTTTTCTTTGCCCAAAAGTGTTTCACTTTTGGGCAAAACTATTTTTTAGAAGTAATATTTACTTTTAAAAAATAGTTTTATACTAGATCTTAATTTATAATAAGGTAAAAATATGAAAAAAGTTGCTTTTATTTTTCCAGGTCAAGGAAGTCAAAAAGTTGGTATGGGAAAAGATTTTTTTGATAATAGTGATATTGCAAAAGAGATGATTTCAAAAGCAAGTGATAGATTAGGCATAGATTTTAAAAAATTGCTTTTTGAAGAGAATGAGATGTTAAGTAAGACTGAATATACTCAACCTGCTATATTATTAGTTTCATCAATTGCAAATGCAATTTTTAAAGATAAATGCAATGTAAAACCTGAATTTGTACTAGGACATTCACTAGGTGAATTTTCAGCACTTGTAAGCGCTGGTGCAATTGATTATTTAGATGCAATTGAACTAGTTCATAAAAGAGGTAAATTTATGAATGATGCATGTTCAGGTTCAGGTGCTGGTATGATGGCTCTTGTTGGTTTAGATGATACAAAAGTTGAAGAAATATGTGAAAATCAAAGAAAAAATGGTTTAAAAGTTTGGCCAGCAAATTATAATATGGATGGACAATTGGTTCTTGCAGGGTTAAAAGAGGATTTGGAAAGTTTAGTTGATACTTTTAAAGAAGCTGGAGCAAAAAGAGCTATTGTTTTAGATATGTCTGTTGCAAGTCATTGTGAATTACTAGAAAGTGCAGTAGAAAATTTAAGACCATACTTAGAAGAGTATTTATTAGACACATTTGATGTTGATACTATTTCAAATGTTACAGCACAAGCTTATAATACAAAAGAAGAAGCAATAGATTTGTTATCAGAACAGTTAATTAATCCTGTAAAATATAAGCATTCTATATTATCAAAAGAGTCAGATGTAGATCTATTTATTGAATTTGGTAATGGAATTGTTTTAAAAGGTTTAAATAGAAAAATTACAAAAAAAGCAACTCTAAATGTAAGTGATATGAGTTCTTTAGAAAAAACTATAGAGGCATTAAATGAATAAATTAGCAATAATGGGTGCTATGCAAGAAGAGATTGAACCTCTTTTAGCAAACTTTGAAGATATAAAAGTTACTGAATATGCAGATAATAAATATTATGAAGTTTCATTAGATGGATTAGATATTGTAATAGCACACTCAAAAATAGGAAAAGTATTTGCAAGTTTAACTGCAACTACTATGATAGAAAAATTTTCTTGCGATACACTACTTTTTTCAGGTGTTGCAGGTGCTGTAAATAGTAAGTTAAAAATAGGTGATCTTATAATTGCTGATAAACTTTGTCAACATGATTTAGATATTACAGCTTTTGGACATCCCCATGGTTTTGTTCCAGGAGGAAAAGTTTTTGTTGAAACTTCACAAGAATTAAGAGATATTGCTAAAGAAGTAGCAAAAGAGAACTCTTTAAAAGTTTTAGAAGGAACTATTGCAACTGGAGATCAGTTTGTTCACTCAAATGAAAGAAAAGATTTTATTCAAAATACATTTAAAGCAGATGCACTTGAGATGGAAGGTGCTAGTGTTGCTGTAATATGTGACTCATTAAATGTTCCATTTTTTATATTAAGATCAATTTCTGATAGTGCAGATATGGAAGCAAATTTTGATTTTGATGAATTTTTAAAATCAAGTGCAGAAATTTCAGCTGATTATATTTTAAAAATAGCTAAAAAACTAAATAAATAAAAAAGAAAAGAAACTATTCTTCTTTTCTTTTTATCTTAAAACAGATAATTACTAACATTAATTAAATCTCAAAGCTTATAAAAACCCCATAAAATATAGAGAAAGAAAAATAAGAGAAAGAGTTTTCCAAAATTTAAGCCCATATTAAGTTTAAACCCTTGACAAAGGGGCAAGATTT
>NZ_JBSRRO010000019.1:0-45660 GCF_055140965.1 Malaciobacter sp. | reverse complement strand
AATATAATCTTTGTTCAAATCATTATTTTTGGCTAATGCTGTAAGAATAAAAAATTTATTAATATATGCAACAGCTAAAATCCCGCCTGGCTTTAATACCCTTAAACTTTCTGTGATACTGTCTATTCTATCTGCTTCATTTCTTAAATGATATAGTGGTCCTAAAGATAAAACAACATCAAAACTTTCATCCTTAAAACCAGTCAAATCTGTTGCATCTTTTAATTCAATTTTCATATGTTCTATTTTTGGGTTTTGGTGTAATTTGTTTTTCATTTTTTCTACATGCTTTGGTACTACATCTGTTGCTGTTACTTGATGTCCTTTTGAGGCATAATAAAAAGAATATCTTCCTGTTCCTGCTCCCAATTCTAATATCTTAGAATTTGCTGGAATTACCTCTTCCAAAACATAATTGGTCGTTAAATACTCTAACTTTTGAGCATTTGCTTGTACCAATCGATTTTCCTCGTCGTAATCATTATAGTATTCTATAATTTTATCACTAATTTTTATCATTCCTTTCTTCTATAGCACTGCTTAGATAGGTGGCTTTCATCTTTAGAGTTCAAGTCTGGTGTACTAAATTAGGTTGACCTTTATTTTTAACTCGCAACTTTGCTTTTAACATCTAGATATTAGCGAAACTTCTGAATTTTAGGATAACTACCCTTAATTAATTTGAGCGAAATGAAGCTAGGAATAGTTATACTACATATCATTGATTCTAAATATTATAGCTTCACCTTTTAAAATTCCTCCGTAGGGCTTTAATACATATTCAGTCAAGTTTTCTGCTGCCTTGCGCTTTTCAGATAATGAACATACTGGATTTAAAAGAGTCTCGATATATTTATATCCCTCATTACAGTTTGCTTTTAAATAATTAATCGTCTTCTTTCTGGTGTTATGCCACAAATTATTATTTTCTAGTAAGATCGGCATCGCATTTGCAATTAATAATGAAGCTACATAATTAAAAGCAATTACATTATCAATGTCCAATAAATCCTTATATATTTCAGTTAAATCCGATCGCCTCTTAGTTCTATATTTTTCATCTTCCCACTTTTCATTCTTAGGTGGACCAGCTTCAAGAATTTTCTTGGCTTTAGCAATTAATTGTTCAATTTCTGATGTTTTATCGAACAAGATAATTCCGTCCCTTAATGCAAATAACATGGGCATTTCATTTTCTGCAATAGCTTTTTTTAGAGTTTTTAAGTGTTCCTCAACAAATTCTACAGTAATACCATATCGGATCTCATGTCTTTTTTGAAGAATATTTTGATTGGTTATTGCCAATAGGTCTATATCACTGTTTTCACCTTCCTCATTTCTGGAAACTGAGCCGTATAATATTAATGCCAAAATATCTTTGTCTTCATACAATTCTTGACTTATTTCATTAACTAATTCCTGATGAGTTATCATTTTAATTCCCCTCCCAATCTAAAATAAACCTCTAAGTCTTACATAAGTCAACCCAACCCCTCATTCATCCACCCTAATTAGGATGTTGCTAAGCTCATGTTATACGAAGTCACCTCCTTTTACTTTTCTATCCGATTAAATTTATCTAAAGTTATTAATGCCTTTAAAAAATATAAGTTTAGAAATAAGTAAATTTGCAAATGGAGATTTAACAAGAAGATTAAATGTAAAATCAAAAGATGAAATTGGTCAATTAAGTATTGCATTTAATAAAATGGCCTCAACTCTTGAAGAACTTATTAAAACAAGACAAGAACTTTTAAAAGATATTGGACATGAGTTAAGAACTCCTATAGCAAAAGGAAAGTTTGCAATCGAAAAAATTGAAGATTTTTCTAAAAAGGAACTTTTAAAAACAATTTTTAATGATTTAGAACTACTTACAAATGAATTAATAGAGTTAGAAAAGCTAAACTCTAAAGAGTTAGAACATTCAACTTTTAATATTGAAACTTTGATTATACAAGCTTTGAATAAACTTTATATAGAAAATGAAAATCTAATTTCTATTGATATTCAAGAAAACTTTTTAATAGAAGGTGATTTATATTACTTATCAATGGCTCTTAAAAATTTAATTGATAATGCTTTAAAATATGCTATTTCTTATCCAATAGAAATAAAAGTTATAAATAAAGAAATTCATATAATTAATAGTGCAAAACAATTAACTAAAAATTTAGAATATTATTTTAAGCCCTTTACTCAAGAACTATCACAAAGGGATGGTTTTGGATTAGGTCTTAGTATTGTTCAAAAAATTTTAAAAAAACATAATTTTAAAATATCATATAAATATAAAAACGAAAAAGTTAACTTTATAATATCCTTATCTAGTTAAGTACAATTTATGTATAATTTTTATAAAAATAGATAAGGATTAAAATGACTGCACTGCAATTAGCTGATTTTATAGGTATTATATCTTTTGCTCTTAGTGGTTTTTTAATTGCAGTTCATTATAAACTTGATATTTTAGGTGTTTTTATCTCTTCTTTTTTAACAGCTTTGGGAGGTGGAATGATAAGAGATGTTATCTCTAATGAAACTCCATTTATTTTCACTAATACTACTCCTATTATTTTAGTAGTAAGTACTATTTTTCTCTCATTTATATTTAAACTTCACAATATTAACAACTTAGAAGGAAAGACTGCATTTATAGTTTCAGATGCAATTGGATTAGCCTCTTTTGCAATTACTGGATCTTTAATAGCAATTGAAAATGATTTTAACTTTTTAGGTGTTTTAATACTTGCTTTTTTAACAGCAGTTGGAGGAGGAACAACAAGAGATATTTTAATAAATAAAGTTCCTTTTATACTTGTATCTGAATTTTACGCAACAGTTGCGATTATTGTTGGCTTGATAATATATGCATTAAACATATTTAATATAATGAATCTTTTTACTCTCATTATAGTTTTTATTTTTGGTGTTAGTTTAAGATTATTAGCTTATTACAAAAAATGGAACTTACCAAAACTATAATCTATTTTTTAAATTGTTCTAGTTGGCTCTCTCTATGTTCTATTACATCTTTTAAATTAGTAATAATTTTTGCTTGTTCACTTACTTGCTCGTTTAATTTTATAAACTCATCTTTTCTTAAATTTACTTCATTTTCAAGAGCTTCATTTTTTTGTTTTAAATCATCATTTATTATCTTATATTTTTTCATTTTAGTTACTGCTTCTAAAACTTTTTGATAACTTTCTACTTTTATATTCTCCATTTGTGCATTTAAACTTTTTATTTCATCTTCATAATAAAGCAATTGAGAGTGTTGTTTTGCACTTTTTTGTTTTTCATTACTTAATACTTCATTTTTAAAAATCAAGCCATCTTCTAAGTTTTTAACTTTTTTTTCAAGCTCTCTTATTTGTGTTAAATATTGACTCTCTTTTTTTCTTGATTCTTTTATATTATTTAATATATTCTTTTTAAATTTTCTTTTTTCATTTTCATCATTTGTTATTAAAAATCTAATTCCTATATACTCAATAATCTCTTTTTTAGAGTTAAATCTTGGAATTATCGTAGAGTTTACATAATATGCTTGTCCATCTTTTGCTTTATTTTTAACTTTACCTTGCCAGATTTTCCCACTTTGAATATCACTCCATAAGCCTTTAAAAATCTCACTTGGCATATCAGGATGCCTTATTATATTATGTGCTTGTCCAAGTAATTCCTCTTCTTTATATCCAGATGTTTCACAAAATCTATCATTTACAAAAGTAATAATTCCTTTTGGATTTGTTCTTGATATAATAGCAACTTTATCAATTACATCAATATACTGTTGCATTTCAATTTGTTGAAACTCCACAAGCTTTGAATTCTCTTTTTCTTTTGCTATTGATTGAACTTTTAATATCATATTTTCAACATCATAAGGTTTTAAGATATAAGCAGAAGTATTAAGTTTGATAGCTTCAAGTAAAAATTTTGATTCTGAATAAGCAGTTGCAAAAATCAATGGAATATCAATTTTTAGTTTTCTAATCTCTTTTAACATGCCAATTCCTGAAAGATTTGGCATATTTATATCACTAATAATTACATCTATTTCGTCTTTATTTTTTAAATAAAGTTCTAATCCCTCTTTTCCATCACTTGCAATATAAACTTTTTTAAAAAAAGTTTTAAAGATTTTACCCAATTCTTCTTGCGTTGAAAGATGATCCTCAACATATAAAATACAAAGAGTTTTCAAAAAAGATATATCTATCATTGTAATTTCCTAATTATGATATTTCATATAAGTTTATCTTAACTATCAAAAATTATATTACTCTTTTGTTTTATATTTTATTAAGTTTTAAATTAGTATTTTAGGGAATTGTGTCAAAGCTTATAATATTATTTTTTGTAATCCTTCAATAATAGTTCTTTTTTCAAGATCTTTAATTCTGCTTTCTAGTGACTCAATAGTTTCATTTTCATTAATTTTTAAGGAGTTTTGTAAAATAAACTCTCCTTCATCATAATCTTTACTTACATAGTGTAAAGTGACACCAGAAATTTTTTCATTTGCTTTTAAAACTGCTTCATGAACATTTCTTCCATACATTCCTTTTCCTCCAAATTTTGGTAAAAGAGATGGGTGTGTATTTATGATTTTATTTTCAAACTCCTTTAATAGTTTTGATTCAATTTTTTTCATATATCCAGATAAAAAAACATAATCACATTTGTACTTTTTAAGCAAATTTGTAATTTCTTCATCAGTATCATCATATTTTTTTGAATTAACTATATAATTTGGAATATTTTTACTACTTGCTTTTTTTAAAACATTTGCATCAGTATTATTTGAAATAATCACAACAACTTGTGCATTTAAAATCTTATCTTCACATGCTTTTTGAATATAATCAAAACCACTACCATTATGAGATGAAAGAATTCCTATTTTTTTCATAGCCTACCTTAAATAAATTTGAGATTATAATAAAAAAACATTAAGATGTAAACCATCAAAACTATTTTATTCTTTGAGAATGAGTAATTGCTATTGCAATTGCATCAGTAATATCTAGTGGTTTTATCTCTTTTTTTATACCTAATAACCTTTTTACCATAAATGCAACTTGCTCTTTTGCAGCTTTACCATTTCCTGTTACTGCTTGTTTTACTTGCAATGGAGTATATTCTGCAAAATTTCCAAATTCTAAAAGAACTTTTAATGAAATTGCTCCTCTAAATTGTGCTAGTTTTATAACTGTTTTTGGATTAAAAGCATAAAACATATCTTCAATCGCAACTTCATTTATATCAAACTTTTTAAAAATCATATCAAGTCCTTCTGTCATCTCAACAATTTGTTCTTGTAAAATCTTTGTTTTTATTTTTATTAAGCCAGCTTCTAAAAGTTTAATATTTCTTCCATTTTTTTCAATTATTGCATATCCACAGTTTCTTGTACCTGGATCTATTCCTAATATTTTCACTACTTATTCACCTTTTATTCATCACATAAAAATTATCTATTCATCTTTTCACTTATGGTTAAATCACTTTATTCACATGTTTAAAGTGTGGTATAATCGTCAATCTTTTATAAATATTCACTTAAATTGTGATTCTTTTCACACAAAATTTAAAATTTATTCACTGTGTTGATAATTTTTTCATAAATATTTAGCTATAATATTTACCAATTATGAAAAAAGAGTATATATTATATGACAAATAAAGAGTTTTTAGCAATTATTAAACAAGAATCAACAGCATTAGATTATAATAGATATTTAAAACAGCTAGTTTATAAAAAAATTTCATCTGATGAAAAAATAGCTGTATTTGAAGTATCAAATAAATATATTGCTTCGTGGATAAAAAGTAAATATAGAAATCTTATACAACACTGCTTTGAAACTATTGATGGAACAAAGCCAGAAATAGAGATAAAAGTTGCTGGTGAAAAGAAGACTAAAAAAGAGATTATTACTGAAAAACTAAAAAACGATACAGCTGAAAGTACAATATTAAACCCTTCATATACATTTGACTCTTTTGTAGTTGGAGGCTCAAATCAAATGGCTTACAACGCTTCACTTGCTGTATCTAAAAAACCTGGTATTCAATACAATCCATTATTTATTTATGGGGGAACAGGACTTGGAAAAACCCATCTTTTACAAGCAATTGGAAATGATGCAATACAACAAGGAAGAACAGTTATTTATGTAACAATTGAACAGTTTATGAATGATTTTACTTTCTCAATTAAAAATAAAAACATGGAACACTTTAGAAATAAATATAGAAAGTGTGATGTTTTATTAATTGATGATATTCAATTTTTAAGTGGAAAAGAACAGACTCAAGAGGAGTTTTTCCATACCTTTAATGAACTTCATAATGCAAAAAAACAAATAGTTATGACATCTGATAGACTTCCATCTCAAATTGCTGGACTTGTTGATAGATTAAAATCTAGATTTGAATGGGGATTAACAGCTGATATTCAAATTCCAGGACTTGAAACAAAAATTGCAATTATTGAAAAGAAATCTGAATTAAATGGAATTCATTTAAGTAGAGAAATTATTAATTTTATTGCAACTAATTTAGATAACTCAATTAGGGAAATTGAGGGTGTTCTTATTCGAATTAATGCAAGTGCTTCTTTATTAAATCAAGAGATTAATTTAGAGTTAGTTCAAGGTTTATTAAAAGAGCAAATTAAAGAAACAAAAGAGAATATTAAGCTACCTGATATTATTAATTTAGTAGCAAGTGAGCTAAATATTAAACCAAGTGATATAAAATCTAAAAAAAGAACTGCAACCGTAGCAAATGCTAGACGAGTAGTTATATATCTTGCAAGAGAATTAACTCATAACTCAATGCCTGATATTGCAAAGTTTTTAGGTATGAAAGATCACAGTTCTATTTCACATAATATAAAAAAAGCAAATGAGTTAATAGAAAAAGATGAAAACTTTAAATTAATCATCGAAAATTTGAAAAATAAGTTAATAAATAAGGAGTGGTAAAAATAAGTTTAAGTAGATAGTGTGAAAAGGTGTGAATATAAACATTTTGTTATTCACTTTCATTTCGTACGATGAAATGGAAGTTTCAAAGGTGTTTTCATCTTTTCACACACACTACTGCTACCACTACTTAAAAGAAATAATAAGAGGAGATCTAAGTGAAATTTATTATCACAAAAAATATCATTGAGAATATAGTTTCTTCAATGCAACCATTTTTAGAAAAAAAAGATGCAAGTGCTATTACTTCACATGTATATTTAGAAGTAAACAATGATAAACTTATCATAAAAGCAACAGATTATGAGATTGGATTAGAGTCTCAAATCGATGAACTAAATGAAAGTGTTAATGGTAAAGCAACTGTTAATGGTTCAAATTTATTAGGAATATTAAAAAGATTAAAAGATTTAGAAATAATAGTAGAAACAATAGAAAACAATTTAATAATTAGACAAAATAAATCTACTTTTAAATTACCTATGTATGACCCAGAAGAGTATCCAAGTCTTCCAAAACCTGATAATATAAATAAATTAGATATTAGTATGCTAAATTTAATTAATTCTATTAGAAAAATTACTCCTGCAATAGATAATAATAATCCTAAATTTGAATTAAATGGAGCATTAGTTGATATAAAAAGTGATAAAATAAATTTTGTGGCAACAGACACTAGAAGATTAGCAGTATCTCATTTACAAAATATATCAAATGATCAAAATCAATTTATAATTCCAAAAAAAGCAATAATAGAGATTCAAAAACTATTTTTAGATGATGCAACTGTTGCTTATGATTCTACTAATTTAATTATTTCAAATGAAAGAATGACTTTCTTTACAAAATTAATTAATGGAAAGTTTCCAGATTATGATAGAATCATTCCAAATAGTTTAAAATACAATTTCTCTTTACCAAAAGATATGTTAATTGAATCTATAAAATTAGTTACATCACTATTTTCAAATATAAAAATTACATTTAGTTCAAATACAATTATATTTGAGTCACTAGATGAAGATAGTGAATCAAAAACACAAATTGATATAGATCTAAATATAGAAAATACTTTTTATTTAGCAGTAAATGCAAAATACCTATTAGATTTTTTAAGTTTAACAAACAATGAAAATGTAAACATTGGTTTTAATGAATCAAATTTACCATTTTATTTAGAAGATGAGAAATTCTTTACAATTGTAATGCCAATAGTTTTAGAAAAATAATATAGTATATTAAAGAAGGAAAAATTAAATGAGTCAAGAATACGGCGCTAGTAATATTAAAGTTTTAAAAGGTCTTGAAGCTGTAAGAAAAAGACCAGGTATGTATATTGGTGATACAAATACAAATGGTCTTCACCATATGGTATATGAAGTTGTTGATAACTCAATTGATGAAGCAATGGCTGGTTATTGTAAAAATATTAAAGTTACAATAACAAAAGATAATGTTATTAGAGTTAGTGATGATGGTAGAGGTATTCCAACTGAAGTTCACAAAGGTGAGGGAATCTCAGCAGCAACAGTAGTTTTAACAGTACTACACGCAGGTGGAAAGTTTGATAAAGATACTTATAAAGTTTCAGGTGGATTACATGGTGTTGGTGTATCAGTTGTAAATGCTTTATCTAGTGAACTTAAAATGACTATTTATAGAGAAGGTAAAATTCACTATCAAGAGTTTTCAAAAGGTATTCCAAAAGCTCCTTTAGAAGTAATTGGAGATACTAAAAAAACAGGTACTACTATTGAATACTTAGCAGATGATTCAATTTTTGAAATAGCTGAATATATGTATGATACATTGGCTAAAAGATTTAGAGAAGTTGCATATTTAAATCCTTTTATTTCTATTACTTTAGAAGACGAAAGAACTAAGACAAAAGAGGTTTTCCACTTTGAGGGTGGTATTGCTCAATTTGTTACTGATTTGAACAAAGAGACTGCTTTATGTGATGCTATTTCATTCTCTGATAGAGTTGATGATGTTGAAGTTGATATTGCATTGATGTATAACTCTTCATATACAGAAAAAACTATCTCTTTTGTTAATAATATTAGAACAATAGATGGTGGTACTCATGAAGCTGGTTTTAAAGCTGGACTTACTAGAAGTATTGTTAAATATTTAAATAATAATGCAAATGCTAGAGAAAAAGATACAAAAATTACTGGTGATGATGTAAGAGAAGGTTTAATAGCTGTTGTTTCTGTAAAAGTTCCAGAACCTCAATTTGAAGGACAAACTAAAGGTAAACTAGGTTCTTCTTATGTAAAACCAATAGCACAAAAATTAACTGGTGAACAATTAGATAAATATTTTGAAGAAAATCCAACAGCTGCAAAAGCAATTATGGATAAAGCTTTAATGGCAGCACGTGGTAGAGAAGCAGCTAAAAAAGCTAGAGATTTAACTAGAAAAAAAGATTCAATGACAGTTGGAACACTTCCTGGTAAATTAGCGGAATGTCAAAGTAAAGACCCTGCAATTAGAGAGTTATACCTAGTTGAGGGAGATTCAGCAGGTGGTTCAGCAAAACAAGGTAGAGATAGAGTTTATCAAGCTATTTTGCCACTAAAAGGTAAAATCTTAAATGTAGAAAAATCTAGACTTGATAAGATTTTAAAATCTGATGAAATTAGAAATATGATTACAGCTCTTGGTTGTGGTATTGGTGAAGATTTTGATGATGAAAAAATTAGATATCATAAAGTAATTATCATGACAGATGCCGATGTTGATGGAAGTCATATTCAAACACTTCTATTAACTTTCTTTTTTAGATTTTTAAGACCTGTAATTGAAAAAGGTTATTTATTTATTGCACAACCACCTTTATATAGATATAAAAAAGGTAAAAATGAGACTTATTTAAAAGATGATACTGCTTTATCAATATTCTTAATTGAAAATGGTTTAGAGTCATATGAGTTTGAAGGTTTGGGTTACAATGATTTACTAGATTTATTTAAAACTGTTTCAAGATATAGAGAAATGCTTTTACAACTTGAAAAAAGATACTCTTTAATTGAAGTATTAAAACACTTAATTGAAAAACCTGATTTAGTAAAATTAGATTATACTGCCTTATATGAAGAAGTAAAAGGTTTTCTTGAAAATAAAGGTTATAATATTTTATCAAAAAGCATAACTGATAGTATGATTCAATTATTTGTTCAAACAAAAGAAGGACTTGAAGAACTTCTAATTGATGATGATTTATTTGCATCTCCATATTTTAGTGAAGCAACATATATATATTCAAGATTGGTTCAAAGAGATATTTCTATGTTTAAAAATGATCTAATTGAAGAATTAGAGTATATAGAAAATTTAGCTAAAAAAGGTGCTTATATTCAAAGATATAAAGGTCTTGGGGAGATGAATCCAGAGCAGTTATGGGAAACTACAATGATACCTGAGGATAGAAGACTTCTTAGAGTTACAATTGAAGATGCAGAAGTAGCAAGTGATACATTTACACTGTTTATGGGTGATGAAGTAGAACCTAGAAGAAACTATATTGAAGAGCATGCAAAAGACGTAGAGCACTTAGATGTATAAAAGAGGCTAAGTCCTCTTTTTACTCTCCTTTAACCTTTCAAAATTTTTAATTATTTGGAGCTTATATGAGAAAAAAAAATCTCTTATCTTATGAAGCAAAAATAGTTTTAGCAATAATTATTTTACTTTTACTGATTTTTTTACCAATACCTTTTTTGGATACAATTATAAAAATTAAAGATTATTTTATAATTAATTATGAAAAATATATTTCATCATATCCTATTTGGATGCAAATTTTAGGAGTAATAACTCCTATTATTATATTTATTATTATTAAAGTAATTCAAAAAAATAGATGTAAATATACACAAGATGTATTTTATGGTATTAAATGGACTTGGTCTTGGAATAAAGATAAAGTAGTAAACTTAAAATGTTATTGCCCTTCTTGTAATGAAGAGCTTTATTATGATGATACAGTTGCTTATGAAAACTCAACAGTTAGAAAGTTTGAGTTTATTTGTGATAATTGTAATAAAGCAGTTGGTACTATTGCAAATGAAAATAAAAATTTGCGTTCATCAAAGATTATTAACAATGAAATTCAAAGAATTATCAAAAAAAGAGTATCACAAATGTAAGATGGCATATTGCCATCTTTTTTAAAATTTGGAATTTTTATTTTGCCAATTCTTTTTTTCTAAAATTTTTTCTTTTATTTTCCAAACTTTTTTTATCTTACTATTATCAATATAAAAAAGTTCATATAAAGCATAATTAATATTTGATTGTTTTATTTCACTTACACTTAAAACAAACTCACCTTCTGCTAATATCATATGATTTTTTATATAACTATTATCTTTAATAATTTTATCATGAATATATTTTTTTATTAAATTTTTGTTATTTTTTGTTGAATTTTTATTTAAAACCTTTGTAGGTAAGCCATTTACTAAATCTATATTTTTAATAGTTTGTATATTATCCCAATGCTCAACAATTAGGCCATTTTCAAATCTAAAAATATCAATTATATGCATATAAGTATTATCTTCTCTTGATAGTGTTTGTGCAATTACATAATTTTCATCTTCAAATACTCTAACTACTTTTGTATCTATATCTTTTGTTGATAAATAATCAAGATAGGCTATCAGTCCATCTTTTTGATCTTTTGCATATAAATTATGTTGAATATATTTTTTATCACTTACATACTTTAATACACTTCTATCTTGATTTTTAGTAAATGCTTTTTCTAAAAGCATAACTACTTTTTGCGAATTTGATATCTCTTTTGCATTGCTATTTAAAACAAAAAGTGATAATAAAAAAGATATAGATAACATCATTTTTTTTAAATCCATTTTTACTCCTATGGTAATTTTATGAAATTATATTTTCTTAACTTCTTTTAGTAAAGGTTAATTTGGTATAAAAAATGGTAAAAATCAAACTAACAGTTATTTGTATCTTTAAATTTTCTAGGAGATATTTTTGTATGTTTTTTAAAAAATTTTATAAAGTTTGTAGTTTCTATAAAACCCAATTCATAAGCTATTTGTTTTATGGCACTATTAGTAGTAATCAATTTTCTTTTTGCTTCAAGTATAATATAACTACTTATTAGTTGTTTTGCTGTTAAATTTGTTTTTTGTTTACATATAGTATTTAAGTGTTTGGAACTTATATTTAATAAACTACTATAATAATTTACACTTCTATTTTTATAATAGTTTTTGTGGAAAAGATTTTTGAAGTTATTATATACATCATTATATTTTTGATTTATATTATCTTTATTTTGTTTACTAAATTCTTCTTTTACTTTTAAGATTAAGTAATTAAATAAAGTGCTATTTAGTTTCTCTTTAAACTGATAAGATTTTTTATAATCATTGTGTATTTGTTTGAAAATAGTTTGATAATCTTCTTTACAATTATAAAGAATAGATGGTTTTAATAATATATTAAAAATAGAGTCATTTAAACTAAGAAAATTTCTTTTTAAAAACTCATCAGTAAAAAGAATAAGATAACCTTCATAATTAGCAGTTTTACTAAAACTATGTATTTGCTCTTTTGATAAAAAAATCATACAATTATCTTCTATACTGTATTTTTTAAAATCAATAAAGTGATAATCTAAAGCTTTTGTAAAATATAAAATATGATAAAACTTAATTCTATGAGCTTTAGTCATAAAATGAGTATTTAAATCTATATTTTTAAATAACTGCTTAAAAGTTAATATTTCAAAGCCATACTCTTTTAATTTATATAAAAACTCTACTTCTAATAAATTTTTCATAAATAGATTATAAAGAATTAATCATAATAAAGCAAACTATATAATCTTATAGTATAATATAAAAAATTTTAGGAATAGTTATGATTATTGAAAACTTAGACCATTTAGTACTAACAGTTAAAGATATTGATAAAACAATAAGATTTTATACTGATGTTTTAGGAATGAAAAAAGAGATATTTAAAAACTCAAGAGTTGCTTTAAAATATTCAAATCAAAAAATAAATCTTCATCAACTTGGAAGTGAATTTGAACCAAAAGCTACAAATGTAAAAGAAGGTAGTGCTGATTTATGTTTTATTGTAAAAGATGATATAAATGATGTATTTAAATTTTTACAAAAAAAAGCTATAAAAATTTTAGAAGGTCCAGTTTTTAGAACAGGAGCATTAGGAGATATTTATTCTATTTATATAAATGACCCAGATGGAAATTTGATTGAATTATCAAATTATATAAAAAATAATGACACTAAATTGTCATTTTAGATGCTTTATAATAGGTATTTTGATAAATAAAGTGTCAAAATATGAAAATTTTTTAAAAAAGATATTTTTTACTATATAATTTAATAATTATATTTTAAATTTATGATATTATTTTAAGTATATTTTAAAACTATACTTAAAGGGATATTTATGTATGCTAAACAAATAACTTTAAATGAAAAGTTAGATATTGCAAAAACAAGTGAAAATCTTGATGAATTAAAAACTTTAGTAGATTGTGAATCAATGCTTGTAAGACGAGCAATTGCTAGAAATAAAAATATTGATGAAGAGATTGCAAATTTATTAGCTTTTGATCCAGTTTTAAATGTAAGTTATATGGCATCAAATAATCCAAACTGTACACAAAAAAGAGATTTTTCTAATTACTCACTGGTTGGTTGTGTAGTGTGTGATAAGGATGAAAGAGAACTAAATTGTGTAGAATGTCAAAATAAAATAATTTATTAAATATATTATTTAAATACCTAAAGATTTTTGTACCTGCTACACTTGTAAGTAAGTTTTTGATAAAATTGGCAAAAATAAAATATTAAAGGTTATTTAAATGGAAATGAAATATGGCGAAAAAGAGATTGTTGAGTTTGATATTAACAATGAAGAACACTACTGGCCAAATAAAAATGAAAAAAACTATATTATAAATATTGAATTACCAGAGTTTATGGCAAAATGTCCAAGAAGTGGATACCCTGATTTTGCAACAATTAAACTTCAATATACTCCAAATAAAAAAGTAATCGAATTAAAAGCTTTAAAAATCTATATCAATACTTTTATGTATAGAGAAGTTTCACATGAGAATTCTGCAAATGAAATTTTTGATACATTGTATGAAAAATTAGAGCCAAAATGGATGAAAGTAGTTGCAGATTTTAAACCAAGAGGGAATGTACATACTGTAATAGAAATAGACAGCGCAAAAATGTAAGGATAAGTCTTGGAGAGATTAGTAACTACTTCTCAAGCGGCTCAAATTCTTGGGCTTTCTCTTCAAGGTGTACACTATAGAATAAAGAACAATCAATTAAAATCTATCAAAAAATCTGGAAAAACATATGTTTATATAAGTGAACATGTAGAAGATAAATCTAGAGAAAATGAAAAACCTGTTGAAATTATAGAAATAAAAGAGCTAATAAAAGTAAAAGATGAACAAATAGATTTACTAAAAAAAAATATGAAGTGGATGAAAAAACAGTATACTTCAGAGATTGTAAGACTTGAAAAAAATCAAAAAAAGATTATAGAGGTTTTTAATAGAGAAATAGATTTGTTACAAAGTGCATTTAATGAAATGCGTTCAATTTATAAGCCACAAATACAAAATCAAAAAAAACCACAAGAGCCTGAAGAAAAAACGCAAAAACCAATAAATGATGAAATAAAATATATAACTTTACAAAAGTTTACAAAAATGATGAAAGCTTATGGTAAATCTGACTTAGAAATTAAAACTATAATTTTAACAGGTGTAAAAAGTAAAGATCATAGGTTTTTATATGATAAAAAAAGTAAAAAAGTAATAATAAAAGATAGTGATTTTAAAGATTTTTTATAAAGTAATAAATTTTAAGCAAAAAAAAAGAGTGCTTTAAAGCACTCTTCTCCAGATACCCAAACACACCATCAAGTAAGGTGCCTTGCTGTGTTCCCACCCTGGGGCATTGTCTTAAATGATAATTGCAAGGGTCTAAAGAAGAGCACTCAAAATAGTAAACTATTCTCAGTGCTTCTCTTTAAGAGTCGTATTTTAACTAAATAAACTTAAAAAAAATTTTAAAAAAGACTGTTTTAAGGAAAATTGGATATAAATTTGGTCTATTTAAAAAAAAGAGTTTAATTTGGGAAATAAAATTAGTATATTAGGAATTTTATCTTTAACTTTTGCAATGTTTATTTGGGCAAGTTCTTTTATTGCTTTGAAAGCTGCTATGAATGAATATGGAGCACATACAGTTATTTTTGTAAGAATGGTTTTTGCATCTATGTGTTTTTTGATTTTTATTAAAAGTTTTTTAAAATATGATTTTACAAAAAAAGATATATTACTTATACTTTTATTAGCTTTATTTGAACCTTGCTTATATTTTTTATTTGAATCAAAAGCATTACAATTAACTACTGCTTCACAAGCGGGTATGATTGCTTCATTAATGCCTTTAATTACATCTGTTGCTGCTGTTTTTATCTTAAAAGAGTTGATTTCAAAACAATTTATTTTTGGTTCAATTCTAGCTGTATTTGGCGCTATTTGGTTAAGTTTAGAAGCAACATCAAGTATTACTGCACCAAACCCAATACTTGGTAATTTTTTAGAATTTTTAGCAATGGCGTGTGCTGCTGGTTATACAATTGTTGCAAAACATTTAACTTATAAGTTTTCTGCAATATTTTTAACAGCTGCACATGCTTTTATAGGTACGATATTTTTTCTGCCTCTTGCATTTTATGAACTTACTACAACACCTTTTGTTTTTAAACTTGAAGGTTTTTTATGGACAGCTTATTTAGGCGTTATTGTTACTTTAGGTGGTTATGGTTTATATAATTATGCATTAACTAAAATAAATGCTTCAAAAGCTTCAATTTTTATGAATTTGATACCTGTATTTACTTTAGTACTTGCCTATTTTATTTTAAATGAAAGATTAAGTTATATTGAAATTACTGCATCAATTGTAGTACTTTTTGGTGTATTTATTTCACAAATTAAAATTGTAATTCCTAAAACTATATTTAATTTATTTAATAAACAATAATGACATATATTAGCCTATTTTTTATATCATTTGTATCTGCAAGTTTACTACCAATGGGAAGTGAGGCTTTTTTAGTTTTTAATATCAAGGAAAACTATAATATCTATTTGCTTTTACTCTTTGCTACACTTGGTAATACTTTAGGTTCTTTGTTAAACTATTTTTTAGGTTTAAAAGGTGAAGAGTATTTAGAAAATAAAAAATATTTAAATAAAAAAAAGATTGCAAAATATAGAGTTTTTTTTGATAAATATGGAGCTTTTTCATTGCTTTTATCTTGGGTTCCTATCATTGGAGATCCTTTGACATTTATAGCAGGTGTCTTAAAATATAATTTAAAGTTTTTTATAGTTATTGTATTATTTGCAAAGTTTATAAGATATCTATTTGTTACATTAGTGACTTTATCTATAATCTAATCATTGATTGTTGGAAGAGTTATTGTAAATCTTGCACCTTTATAAGAATTACCTTTTATATTAATTGTTGAGTTTTCTACTTTTATATTTCCTTTCATATGTTTAGTAATAATTTCTTTACTCATATAAAGTCCAATTCCTGTTCCTTGTTGCTCTTTTTTAGTACTAAAATAAGGTTCAAAAATTTTATTTATTATTTTAGTTGAAACTCCACCTGCATTATCAGTTATTATAATTTTTACTCTATTTTTAGTTTGTTTTGTTTCTATTACAATAAGTTTGTCTTTTTGCTCTTTTTTTACAAGTTCGTCTCTTGCATTATTTAAAATATTTATTAGTACTTGAATAAGTTCATTTTCTAAACCAAAAATTTCAATCTTATCAATATTTTTTTCTATATCAATACTTTTTGCTTTAAATTGTGCACTAATTAAAGATAGACTTTTTTCAAATACATCTGTTGTTGTAAATTTTTCTTTTGTTTTATTTGGTTTAAAGAAGTTTTGAAAGTCATCAATTGTTTTTGATAAGTGCTTTGTAGCTTTTGTAATTGCATCTACACTCTCATCTAAATCTTTATCATTTAAAGTTCCAAACTCTTTTTGCATTTTAATTCCACTTGAAACAGTAGATATTAAAGATAAAGGTTGTCTCCATTGATGGGCAATATTTCCTATCATCTCACCCATTGAAGCCATCTTAGATTGTTGGGCTAATAAGCTATCTTTTTTTCTATTTTTATTTATCTCTTCATATATTTTCTCTTTATATTTTAAAAAACGCTTTTTGATAATATTTGATGTATAAGAAGATATTACTAATAGTATAATAGTAATTATTATACTTATAATTAAAATATTTATTATATAAGATTTATTTTTATTTTTTAATTCTTGTTTTTTCTCTTCTAATATTTTTGTAAATTCATTTTTATAAAAACCTGTGCCAATAACCCAATTCCAAGGTTTAAAACTTTTTATATAAGATGTTTTTTCATTTTCAATATCATCTTTTAAACTTTGATTATATGTTATAAATCCATCATCTTTTTTTGCTTTTTCTATGATTTTATTTAGTAAGATTTTTTCTTTTTCTTTTTGAAGTTTTGATAGTTTAGCATTTTTGTGAACTAGTATATTTTTGTCAAAGTCAAATAAAAATATATATCTTTGGTTTTTTTCATTCATCTTTTTTATATATTTTATTATCTCATCTTTTATATCATTTTCAAAATCTTTTAAATATTCACCCGTTCCAATTGTAATATCTAAAGGTTCAAAATATTTATAAAAAGATATTTTTTTATAAACTCTTTCTCCCTCATTTGTAGGTTTACTCCAATAATAAATATCAAATCTTTGAGTTTTGTTTTTAATAGTTTCTACTATTGTTTTTACAAACTCATAACCTTTGGCATCTTTTAAATCTATATAATTTTTATTTTCAAGATTTTTATTTAGTGGATAAAGTCTATTATTTCCTTTTATATCATGAATAAAATAGTAACCTCTTTTATCATTAAATCTAACATCTCTTAGTGCATCTTGTATCATTTTAAAGATTTCAGCTTTAGATTTATTTTTGTTCTCTTCAAAAATATTTGTAGCAATAGCATGAGCTTCATTTACTCTATTTTTTAATTGAGCTTTTAAACTCTCTTCGCTTCTATCTTTTTTATATAAAATATACTCATAAATTTTCTCAACTTCAAGCTTTATCTCTTTTTGTCTGTGTATATAAAACTCATGTTCAATTTTTTTAATATCTTGTTTATAGATGTTTTGGTTATTTAAAATAAGTAAATATGTAGTAATTGTAGATAGTAAAAGTATAAATAATAAAGGCGCATATTTAATAATACGTAAAATATTTTTTTCATTACTTTTAAACATGCGATATTATAGTGTTTTTTTTATTAATTTTTACATATAAAACTCTTTTAAGATTTCATCGTTTTTAGAAAATAATTTATAAATTATATTATTATAGTTAAACTCTAAATAATTGGCATGCAACCAAAGTCTATAACTACCTGTTTTTTCATATCTTTTTTCATCTTCAAGCTCTTTATTTAAGTAAGCTTCTGCAATATCATCATCAATTCCATATATAGGATCTCCTATTATTCGATGACCAATAGAGTATAAGTGAACTCTAATTTGATGTTGTCTTCCTGTATAAGGAATCGCTTCTACTAAAGTTATATCTTTTTTGCAATTATAATTTAATGGCTTAACAATAGTTAGTGATTTTTTTCCTTCTTGAGAAGTTTTCATCCTAACACCGATATTTTTTCCCTCTTTTTCTAAATAATTTTCAATAGTAATCTCTTCTTTTAATTCACCCTGAACTATTGCAAGATATGATTTCTTATATTTTTTTTCAATAAACATATCTTTTAGTTTTTTTTCACTCTCTTTATTCTTACAAACTATTACAAGTCCAGATGTTTCAGCATCAATTCTATGGGCTAAATTTGCATTATTACCAAAATGATAACGAATCTCATCTAGTAAAGAGTATTTTGTATTTTTTGAAATTGGATGAACCATTAGTTTTGTTGGTTTATCAAATAAAGCAAAATCTTTAAATTCAAGTAAAGGATTAAGACCTCTTGTATGCCCCTCAAACTCTGCTACATATATATAATTCGTATTAATTTTTTCATTTAAAATAAAAGGTTTTTGATTTTGGTCAAAAACTCTTGCTCTACTAATGTACTTTTGCGCTAACTTGGGCTCTATCTTTAAATCTTGGAGTAAAAAATGTTGTATTTTTTTGCCTAAAATAGCTTCATATTTTTTTAAAATAAAAGGCACAAACTTTTCCTAAAAATTAAGTTTAAATTAACCAAATTTTAATGAAAAATTTTGGCTAACTTAGTTAAGATATCATACACTAAAAAGCAATAAAAACAAATAAGGGACTAGTAAATGGTTGAAAGATATGCAAGAGAAGAGATGAGTTCAAAATGGACTATGCAAGCTAAATATCAAGCATGGTTAGATGTTGAAAAAGCTGTTGTTAAAGCTTGGAATAGACTAGGTCTTATTCCTGATGAAGATGCACAAAAAATTGTTGAAAATGCTAATTTCTCAGTTGAAAGAATTGATGAAATTGAAGCTGTTACAAGACATGATTTAATAGCATTTACAACAAGTGTTTCAGAAACACTAGGTGATGAGTCAAGATGGTTTCACTATGGTATGACATCTTCTGATACTGTTGATACAGCTGTTGCTTTACAAATGAAAGACTCTTTAAATTTAATTATTAAAGATGTAAAAATGATGATGGAGTCTATTAAAACAAGAGCAAAAGAGCATAAATATACTTTAATGGTAGGAAGAAGTCATGGTATTCATGGTGAGCCTATTACATTTGGATTAGTTCTTGCTGTATGGTATGATGAGATGGCAAGACATTTAGAAAATTTAGAACAAACTCTTAAAGTTATATCTGTTGGTCAAATCTCAGGAGCTATGGGGAACTTTGCCCATGCACCTTTAGAGCTTGAAGAGTTTGCTTGTGAAGAGTTAGGCTTATCTTTTGCACCTGCTTCAAATCAAGTAATTCAAAGAGATAGATATGCAAGACTTGCTTCTTCTTTAGCCCTACTTGCTAGTTCAATTGAGAAATTTGCAGTTCAAGTAAGACATTGGCAAAGAACTGAGGTTTATGAATGCGAAGAGTTTTTTGCAAAGGGTCAAAAAGGTTCTTCTGCAATGCCACACAAAAGAAATCCAATATTAACAGAAAATATTACAGGACTTGCAAGAATTATTAGAGCTTATGCAACTCCTGCAATGGAAAATGTTGCATTATGGCATGAAAGAGATATCTCTCACTCATCAACAGAGAGATTTTGGCTTCCAGACTCTTTTATTACTTGTGACTTTATGCTTCATAGAATGAACAATGTTATTGCAAACTTAACGGTTATGCCAGAAAATATGATGAAAAATTTAAACTTAACAGGTGGATTAGTATTTTCTCAAAGGGTATTATTAGAACTACCAAAAGCTGGTGTAAGTAGAGAAGATGCATACAAAATTGTACAAAGAAATGCAATGAAAGTTTGGGAAGGTTTACAATCAGATAAACCAACTACAAATGAAAAAGGTGAATCTTTATATCTTCAATATTTATTAGAAGATGAAGAGTTAAGAAACTCATTGAGTGAAGAGCAAATTAGAGAGTGTTTTAATTATGACTATTACACAAAAAATGTTGATGCAATTTTTAATAGAGTATTTAAATAATTTATAAAATTTTAGGTAAAAAAAAGGCAACAAAAATGGCAATAATGATTCAAAAAAGAAACGGTAGAAAAGAAGTTTTAGATATTACTAAAATTCAAAAGATGACTATAGATGCAACAAAAGACTTAGATGGTGTTAGCCAAAGTGAATTGGAATTGGATGCACAAATAAAGTTTATTGATGGTATGAGTTCCTCAGATATTCAAGATGCACTTATTAAAACAGCAGTTGAAAAAATTGATATAGATGTTCCAAACTGGACTTTTGTTGCTGCAAGACTGTTCTTATTTGATTTATATCATAGAGTTGGTAAATCAACACATGGTATTAAGGGTGAGCCATATTGTCATTTAAAAGATTATTTAAGATATGGAAAAGAAGCTGGAAGATTACTTCCTGCTCTTGGTGAGGGTTATGATTTAGATGATTTAAATAATTATATTGATTCAGAAAGAGATTTATTATTTAACTATTTAGGAATTAAAACACTATATGATAGATATTTAATCAAAAATAAAAAAGCCAATCCAATTGAACTTCCTCAACATATGTTTATGGCAATTGCAATGTTTTTAGCACAAGATGAAGATAATAAACAAGAAAGAGCAAAAGAGTTTTATGATGCAATTTCAAAATTTGAGGTTATGTTAGCAACTCCAACTTTATCAAATGCAAGAACAAATAGACATCAACTTTCATCTTGTTATATCGGTTCAAGTCCTGATAATATTGAAGGAATTTTTGATGGTTACAAAGAAATGGCACTATTATCTAAGTATGGTGGTGGTATTGGTTGGGATTGGAACCAAATCAGAGCCCTTGGTGGAGTTATTGATGACCATAAAAGTGCAGCAGGTGGAACAGTTCCATTTTTAAAAATCACAAATGATTTAGCAATTGCAGTTGATCAACTTGGAACTAGAAAAGGTGCAATTGCTGTTTATGTTGAGCCTTGGCATATGGATATAGTTGATTTTATTGACCTTAAAAAGAATTCAGGTGAAGAAAGAAGAAGAGCACATGATTTATTCCCATCTTTATGGATAACAGATCTGTTTATGGAAAGAATCTTAGAAAATTCTCATTGGACACTGTTTGACCCATATGAAGTAAAAGATTTAAGTGAACTTCATGGAGATGCATTCAAAAAAAGATATGAAGAGTATGAAAAAGATGAGAGCATTACAAAAGATACTATGAAAGCTAAAGATTTATGGAAAAAAATCTTAACTTCATACTTTGAATCTGGAAGTCCATTTTTATGCTTTAAAGATAATGCAAACAGAGCTAATCCAAATGCTCATGCTGGACATATTAGAAGTTCAAATCTTTGTACAGAAATTTTTCAAAATACAAATCCAAACTATTATAAAATCAGATTAGAGTTTGAAGATGGAACAATCAAAACATATGATGAAGACGAGATTATTAAAGTAGATGCAGGGCAAGAGAAAAAAGCAAATAAAATAACTGCACTTGATTCAATCAATGGAAAAAGAGTATTTATAGTAGAAAAAGAGAAGATTGATGGTGATACAGCAGTTTGTAACCTTGCATCAATTAATCTTTCAAAAATTAATACAAAAGAGGATATTGAAAGAGTAGTTCCAACTGCAATTAGAATGCTTGATAATGTGATTGATTTAAACTTCTATCCATTAAGAAAAGTAAAAGCAACTAACTTAAAAACAAGAAGTATTGGACTTGGTGTGATGGGTGAAGCACAAATGCTTGCAGAACATCAAATCATGTTTGGTAGTGAACAACACTTTAAGAAAATTGATTCAGTTATGGAAGCAATTTCATATAATGCTATTAAATCATCAAGTAAACTTGCAGTAGAAAAAGGTGTATATCCTGCATTTGATGGCTCAAACTGGTCAAAAGGAATTATGCCACATGATCATGCACCTCAAGCTGTTGAAGCCTTGATGAATAAAGATTTATTTGATGGTGGATATGATTGGCAAGAGTTAAGAGAAGAAGTTAAAGAAAATGGAATGAGAAATGGTTACTTGATGGCTATTGCTCCAACATCTTCTATCTCTATTTTAGTAGGTACAACTCAAGCAATTGAACCAGTTTATAAAAGAAAATGGTATGAAGAGAATTTAAGTGGACTTATTCCTGTTGTGGTACCAAGATTGAGTCCTGAAACATGGCAATATTATATTCCAGCATATGAAGTTGAGCAAACAGATATTATTAAAGCAGCAGCAATTAGACAAAAATGGATAGATCAAGGTCAAAGTACAAATATATTTATGAGTTTAGATAAAGCAAGTGGGAAATATCTACATGAAATTTATACATTAGCTTGGAAATTAGGATTAAAATCTACTTACTATTTAAGAAGTCAATCTCCTGAAGCAAATAATGATGTTGAAGATAGAAGTATGGAGTGTGCAGGTTGTCAATAAGATAACCTTACACACAAGGTATACAAACTTTTAAAAAAGTATTATAAAATAAATTTAAATTTTAAATATAAGAGGAAATCCTAATGGATAGAAAAACGATATATAATCCACAATCAAAAGAGAACTTAAATGATAGAAGAATCTTTGGAGGTAATCCTGATGGTATGATTAACTTTACAAAGTTAAAGTATCAATGGGCACTTAATCTTTGGGATACAATGGAAGCTAATACATGGTTTCCAAAAGAAGTTCAAATGACAGGGGATGCTAAAGATTATAAGTATTTAAGTCCATCAGAAAAAAGAATGTATGACTTAGTACTTTCACAACTTATCTTTATGGATAGTTTACAAACAAATAATCTAATGGATAATATCAATCCATATATAACAGCACCTGAGGTAAATGCTTGCCTTTCAAGACAATCTTATGAAGAAGCTAACCACTCAAAATCATATGCTGTTATGGTAGAAAGTATCTCAGACAATACAGATGAAATATATGAAATGTGGAAAACAGATCTAAAATTAAGAGAAAAAAACAACTATATAGCTGATGTTTACAAAAGTTTAGCAGCAGGTGATAAAGAAGAAATTACAGATCAAAAAATAGTATTAGCAATGTTTGCAAATCAAATCCTAGAAGGATTATATTTTTATGCAGGATTTGCAGCTATTTATGCACTTGGGAAATCAGGAAAAATGCTTGGAAGCTCTCAAATGATTAGATTTATTCAAAGAGATGAAGTAACACACCTTTTACTTTTCCAAAATATGATTAATTCTGTAAGAAAAGAAAGACCTGATTTATTTACTGCTGAACTTGAAGAGATAGTAAGAGATATGTTTAAAAAAGCAGTTGAACTTGAAGCTTCTTGGGGTGCATATATTACACAAGGACAAATTTTAGGTTTTACAGATGCAATTATCACTCAATATATTCAATACTTAGCAGATAGAAGACTTGAAGCAGTAGGATATAAACCTATGTATAATGTAAAACACCCTATTCCTTGGGTTGATGGTTATGCTTCATTTAATGATCAAAGAACGAATTTCTTTGAGGGGAATGTTGTTAATTACTCAAAAGGAAGCATTGATTTTGATGACTTCTAAAAAAAGAGTTTTATTAATAGCTCTTTTTAGAAATTTCTGCGTTATCGCGGAAATTTCATCACTCACTTACAATAGTAAGCTCCTAATAAAATTACCACTCTAGCCTTGAACTTTCAAAAAATAACTATCACTAAAACTCTTTTTGATATTCATTAATCTTAAAATAAGCCATTTAAACACTCACCTTAACAAAACCATTAATTTCTAATAATAATCACTTTAAAAGCTATTTATAGATAAACTTGTAATTACTTATTTGTTGAGAAAAAAGTTATAATTTTCAAAGTATATATTAAATATTGTATAATAAAATTTTAATTATAATATGGATAAAATCCAAGCCAAAAATCTAAGAAAGATAATATTATGGAATTACCAAAAAAATTAAAGAAGTCTACAATCCTTGAAACTGTTACAGAGTTTAGATTTAAGAATAGATTAGAGATTGAAGATGTTTTCTTTATTGTAAAATCAAAACTAGATGAAAAAGGTTATAAATATACAAAAACACCCTTATTGGAAATACCTCCAGCAATTAGAGAGGGAGATCAAAATTTAAAGTATGCAACATATTATATTTTTCAAAAAGGAAAATATTTAGTAAATGTATCTCCTCAAAAAATTTCATTTAGTAATAAGGGATTCTATAATGGATGGAAAGACTATTTTACTTTTATTGTAGAAATTTATGAAAGTTTGGGTTCATTGTTTGAAAAATGGGAATTTGATAGATTATCAATGAGATATATAAATTTTTTTAATGAAATTGATATATTTGAGAATATCAATATAAAAATTGAAATGCCAGAAATATTGTCAAAAAAAAATGAAAATTCAAAATCTTATTCTTCTGAAATAAAAATGAATGATAATATCACTCTTAAATTACAAGTTATAAATAATTTAAGTTTAAGAAATGAAGAAAATAAAGTTTCTATTGGATCAATTGTAGATACTGATGTTTTTTTAGATGCTAATGTTAAAGATTATGAAAAATCATTAAATATATTACATGATACAACAAAAGAAATTTTCTTTAATATTCTAAAACCAGAATTTATTGAAAAACTTGAACCAGAATATAAATAATTAGGAGTAAATTATGTTAGAATATATATTGCCAGCAAATATACCAACTTATAGTACTTTTGATTCTTCTTATAGAATTGAAAAATCAATTGAAAACTATACTTCTAATGATGTTAATTATTTGTATTATATAGATAAAAATGAAGAATGGCCTTCAGAATTTAATAATATGATGAAATCAATAAAGGATTTAGAAATTACAATTGATAATCAAATTGCAGCTGAAATAAACACTTACGGATATAATATAGAAAATATTGAAGAGTCAAGTTTTAAAGATTTTGATAAAGAATTTAAAGTGTATACAGTTGAATTAAAAGAAGAAATTGAGGACTATACTAGTTTACTTAAAACTGAAAAAGCAATTAAAGAAAAATTAAATCTTTTCTCAAAAGGTATTATGTTGGAGTTAGTTTGAGTTTTAAAAATGGCTATTATAAGAAATTATGTGATAATTACTTAGAACTTTTAAAACCTATAAATAAAGATAAAAGATTTTGTGATGAAGAACTTTTAAAAAGAGACTTTGTTAGTAGATCTTATTATACTGCTTTATTACATTGTAGGGATAAGATTCCAGAGTCTTTATTAGAAAATCAAGATGGAGGAACTCATCAGAAAATTATAAATTCAATTAAAAATGATTACATAGAAGAAGATTTAAGAAGTCTAAAAAGACTAAGGGTTCAAGCAGATTACAATACTAATACCTTTCCTACACCTTTAAAAGTAAAAAGTGCAACTTACCACTTGAATAGAATTGATGCAATTATTAAAGATATTTTATCGAAAACAAAAGATGATTTAATTCCAGAATAAATATATTTATATTTTGATTGAAATTAATTGTTTTATACAAGAGAATTTATACTTGTTAAATTAGATACTTTTTTCAATAAAAAAGTATCATTTATTTTTTATTACTCATTTTGGTATTTTATTCTATTTAAAAAAATTAATTTAAAAGCTATATATAAAATATTACATTAAATCAAAAGATAGTTTGCCTTTTAAAATAAGCCATTTAAACACTCATCTTAACAAAAATTAATTTCTAATAATAATCACTTTAAAAGCTATATATGCTTAAAATAACACATATTTTAAAAGGGATTAACTATGTTAAAAGAAAAAGCATTAGGTTTTATAAAAAAGCAGATACTAGATTTAAATGATTTTTCTTATGAAGTAGAAGAAGATGAGCAATTTATACATGCTATTTTTACAGAAGCTTTAGGAAAAAAAATAGAAAAAGAGTTTACATTTAAACTAGTAAATGATATATTATATATGCACTCAATTTCATATGGGTGGAAGCCTGTAGAAAAAGGTGTAGCAAATAAATATTTTTGGATAGATTTATTAACAAAGGATTAAAATGAATGAAATATTAGAACAGTTATTAAATAGAAAATCAATAAGAAACTTTACAGGTGAAAGTGTAAAAGATGAGGATTTAAAACTTATTTTTGAAGCAGCACAAAGAGCACCAACATCAGTAAATGGACAACAAGTTTCTATTGTATACACAAAAGATAAAGAAAAATTAAAACAAATTAGTGAGTTATGTGCAGGTCAAGAGCATATTAAAAATTGTGAAGTGTTTGTTATGTTTGTGATTGATTATAATAGAACAGCTTATGCTCTTGAAACAATAAATCAAAAACAAATGATACAAGAGTCAGCTGAGGGAATTATTGTAGGTTCAGTTGATGCAGGTATTATGCTAAGTACTTTACAAACAGCTGCTAGATCATTGGGATATGGAACAACTGCTATTGGAGCTGTTAGATTATCAGTTGAAAAATTTATAGAAATACTAGACTTACCAAAAAATACATATCCACTTGTAGGTTCTACTATTGGTGTACCTACAAAAGAAGCATTACAAGCACCTTTAAAACCTAGAATACCTTTTGATTCATTTGTATTTGAAGATAAATATGATGATAAAAAAGCAAAAGATGGTGTTGAAGCTTATGAAACTATTTTAAGTGATTTTAGAAAAGCAAATGGTATGAATTATAAAACATCATATAAAGAAGAGATGGCAAGATTTTATACAAAAAGTTATACTAGAGATATTAAAAACAACTTTGAAAAACAAGGTTTTATATTTAAAGATAATAAGTAGCAAAGGCTACTTATTATGCAATTAATAGTTTTTTTAAATCATCTTTTGCATTAGTTGTAAGTGTAAGATTAAAAGTTTGGCTTAAAAAGTTAAATATATCTTCATTTACAAATTGTGGAGGTTTTGGTCCTAAATAGATATTTTTTACTCCTAAAGAAAAAAGTGCAAGTAAAATAATAACTGCTTTTTGTTCCATCCAAGATAGCACAATTGATACAGGAAGATCATTAATTGGTGTATCTAAAGCTTGGCTTAGTGCTTTTGCAATCTCAACAGCACCATTACTATCATTGCATTGTCCTAAGTCTAAATATCTTGGAATACCTGTTCCTTCAATCTCTCCAAAATCAATATCATTAAATCTAAACTTACCACAGCTTGAAGTTAAAATAACTGTATCTTTTGGAAGAGTTTGAGCTAATTCTCTATAGTATTCTCCACCTTTTCCTGGTGCATCACATCCTGCAACAACAAAAAATTGTTTAATTTTTCCACCTTTTATTGCATCTAAAATTTGTGGTGCTAATGTTAATATAGTTTTATAATGATGTCCTGTTACAAGTGTTGTATCTTCGTTTAAATCAACTCCATTTGCATCTTCACACTCTAAAGTTCTTTTTATAAGTTCATCAAAGTTATCATCTTCAATTTGTGTAGCTCCCTCAACTCCAACTATTTTATAAGTAAATAGTCTATCAAGGTATGTACAGTTTTTCTTTGGAGGCACAATACAGTTTGTATTAACTACAAAAGTTCCAGTAAATTTTTCCATAAGTTTTGCTTGATCAAACCAAGCTTTACCTACATTTCCTTTTAAATGTGGATACTTTCTAAGCTCTGGGTAACCATGTGCTGGTAACATTTCAGAGTGAGTGTATATATTTATACCTTTATCTTTTGTAGCTATTAGAAGTTTTTCTAGCATTTCAAGATTATGTCCACTAACAAGTATAGCTTTACCTTCAACTTTGTTTTGTGTAACTTTTACAGGAGTTGGAATACCAAACTTTGAAGTATGAGAGTTTGAAAGTCTATCCATAACTTTAACTCCAGCACTACCTACTTTCATTAATTGATTTATATGATCATCAAAATTGAAATTTACATTTGTTAATGTAAAATATAAAGTTTCACTCATAACATCATCAATCTCTTTTGTTAAGCTTGAATCTAATTCATTTAAATGTTCTCTATAAGCACTAAGCCCTTTTAATCCAAATATCATAATATCTTGAAGTCTTGATAAGTTTTCATCTTTTCCACATGTTCCAACACTAGCACCACTACTACCACATCCATCTTTTTGACTCATTTCACATTGATAACAAAACATACTCATTAAATAATCCTTAATATTTTTTGTTAATTATAAGGATTTTAATAAGTTCTTTCATTGATTAATATCAATATTAAAATTAACAGGCCTCTTGTTCTTTCAAGTTTGCTATATATTTTTCTATTGAAATAGCAACTCTTTTTGATAAAGCAACAGCTTCTACAACTGTTCTAGCACCTGTTACTACATCTCCTGATGCAAATACACCCTCTCTTGTAGTCTCTCCATTTTCATTTGTAACTACTAAGCCATCTTCTCCTACATTAATCCCTTTTGTATTAGAAACAATTAAATCTCTTGGTTGTTGACTAATTGATACTAAAATAGAATCAGCTTCTTCAAAGCCTTCAATATTTGGATTTTCTTCATCTGTGCTTAGATATTTTATACCCTTTGAAGTAAATTCAAGTGGTAACTTATAAAGATTGAATTTCACTCCATCAATTTTGGCATATTCAACTTCTAATTTTTCTGCACTCATTTGCTCAAAACCTTTTCTATACATAATAGAAACTTCTCTTGAACCATTTCTAATTGCAGTTCTTGCTACATCCATGGCTACATTTCCTGCACCAACAATTACAACTTTTTTACCAAGATTGTATGCTTTTGGACTTTTTAAATAATCAATTGCAAAGTGTACATTTCCTAATGTTTCACCTTTTAAACCTAACTTTTTGGGTGTCCAAACACCTGTTCCTATAAATACTGCTTTATATCCATCTCTAAATAGTTCATCAATTGTAATATTTTTTCCAATTAATGTATTTGGTCTAATTTTAACGCCTATCTTTTTTAGTTTTAATAGTAACTCATCAAGTATTGATTTATCAAGTCTAAAATCAGGTATTCCATATCTTAAAACACCTCCAATTTTATCATGACCTTCATACATTGTGATTTCATAACCTTTTAACGCAAGAATCATTGCAAGACTTATTCCTGCTGGTCCACTTCCAATAATAGCAATATTATGCCCATTTGATTTAGGTTTTTCAAACTCTTTATAGTTCATATAGTATGTTGAAATATAGTTTTCTATTCCTCCAACATTTACAGGTGTGTATTTTTTATTTAGTACGCAGTGTCCCTCACAATGCTTTTCATGGGGACAAACTAATGAACAAATAATTGATAAAGGATTGTTTTCAAATACTTTTTCTCCTGCAATTTTAATATCTCCTGTTAAAAATAGTCTAATCATCTCAGCAATAGGAGTATTTACAGGACATCCTTTTTGACATTTTGGTTTTTTACAGTCCAAACATGTTTGCGCAGAATTGATAATATGTTGCATTATTTACCTTTTAAATTAAAATTAGTTTAAAAATTTTATATAAATTGAATGATAAGTATATGATAAATTTGAAAAAAAATAGATAAATTTTTTATTTTTGCCATTACAAAAAATCTACTAAACCTGTAATTTTAAATAATATAATAAAGTAATTTATTAATTTTAGCCATATTTTTATCTCTTCTTATAATTTTTAAGATATAATAATTAAATTTTCAATAAAGAGTAAGTTAGATGCAAGTAGGTAAAAAGATTTTTTTATTATCCCTGTTGTTACTATTATTAATAGTTTCTTGTGTATATAAACATGCCAATGAGTTTATGAATAGTACAGCTTCTGTTGTTGAAGATAAAGTAGTTCAATTACAAGAAAATAATAATAGTGATGTCGTAGAAGTTGAGTTAGAACCAATTGATTTACAATTAAATGAAGCTCATGAGTCAGTAACAGAAAAAATAATTAAAATTGAAGAAGAGATTAAAGAACCTGAACCAATCATCTTAATAAGAGTTGATGAGGGCTATAGAAGATCAAATGGTGAACTTTCTTACAAAGACTTATCTAAAAAATCAAAAGCAATTCAAGATGAATTATATTCGATTATGAGAGATGAATCTTTTGAGTTTTCAAAAGAAGGTATTGATTATTTAAGTAAAAATGATGAGCTTTTAAATAAAATCTATAAAATTATGAAAAATAATGATAACTTGAGTTTTGAAATAGCTGGCCATGTAAGTATTAGACCAGGAGATGATAAGTATAATAAATATATTTCAGTAATGAGAGCTGCAAATATAAAGAAAAAGCTTATATCAATGGGTATAAAAAATACAAGGATGAAAGGAAGAGGATATGGAGATAAAATACCTTTAATTCAAGACGAAATCAAGATTTTCAATAGAATAGAATTTAATATCATAGGAGAATAATTGTGATAGAAATAGCTTCGAAAATAGTATTATGTTTAGTATTAGCAACAATTATTGGATTTTTAATAGGTTATATACTAGGTAGAGCTACAAGAAAACAAGAGTATGCACCAATGCCACAAAAACCTACTAAAAATGTAGGAAATGTTTATAATAAACCAGTTATATTTAGTTGTCCAAGACCAGCTGGTAAAGATGATTTAAAACAAATAGAAGGAATTGATTCATTAGTTGAAGCACAATTAAATCATCTTGGAATTTTTCATTTTGACCAAATTGCAAATTGGAGTGATAAAAATTGTGATTGGATAGAAAACTATTTAGAAATAGAAGGAAAAATAAAAGAAGAAAACTGGGTAGGTCAAGCAAAAGGTTTTACAAAACCTCTTGTATAGTTTTTATACTTTTTTTGTAATCATATTGGAATCAAGTATTGTTATAATTTAACTACATAAAATATAAAAGGAGTTAGATTATGATTACGGAATATTCTTTATTATATATGGCAACAGCTAGTTTTCACTTAGCAGGATTATCAACGATTTTTTTATTACAAAGATATAGAATCTTATAAACAAAAGTTTATGACTTTTGTTTAATAAGTTCTATTACGCATTTTTCAATCATGCTATAAACTTTGTCAAATCCCTCAAATCCCTCAAAGAAGAAAGGGTCAGGTACATCTTGCCCATCAAAACCAAAATCACCTAATTTAACCGCATCCTTACAACCTAGTTTTTCCAAATCTTGCATATTTCTTTCATCTAAGCCAACTACTAAATCATAAGTTTGAAAATCTTCTAAGTTTACTTGTCTTGCTATTTGTCTTGATATATCTATACCATTTTGTTTTGCAATATTAATAGAGTGTTCACAAGGACTCTCTCCTATATGCCAGCTTCCTGTTCCAGCACTGTCAACTTTAATATCTAATTGATTATCTTTTATGTATTTTTGAGCAATACCTTGTGCAATAGGAGATCTACAAATATTCCCTAAGCATACAAAAATAATTGATTTAATTTTACTCATAATCTATTCCTACATCTAAAAATTTTCTTATTTTTCTTATTTGTTTTTTATCAAATACACTTTGTAGTAACTCTTTTGAGTCATCAAGTAAAACTTCTCCAAATGGATTTATAATACTACTTGATTTACAACAGTTTTCATCTGCACTATTTGAAGCTATAACAAAACATTGGTTTGAAATTGCAAGTGCTTTTACTAAAGTCTCAAAGTGTTCTTTTCTACCTTTTCCCCACATAGCAGGTACAAGTATTATATCTGCACCTTTTAATCTATTCCAATATTTTGTAAATCTAAGTTCAAAACAAATTAAAGTTGCAAGTTTAAGTTGCCCTATTTTGAAAAATTCTATTTTTTTATCATTTTTGGGTTTAGAAAAGTATTTTTGCTCATTTCCAAGTTTAAAAAGTCTATATTTATCTTGGGTATGAACAATTTGTTTTTGATAAAACATATAAAATCTATTGTAGTAGTTACCATCTTTAAAAATGGTTAGTGTAAGAGCTATAGCTTTATGTTTTGATAGTTTTTTTAATCTTTTTATAGCTTTTTTTGAAAATTCTGCAGCTTTTTGTATATTATCATAAGAGTAACCAGATAGTGCAAGTTCAGGTGCAAGAATTAAAGAGTCATTCTCGCATGAACTTATTAAGCTTTCTAAATGTTTAAGATTTTGTTTGAAATCTTTTGTATAATTAGTTTGAAGAGTTACTAAGTTCATCTTTTGCCAATAAAATTAGTTTATTAACTTCTTCTTCATACTCTTTTGCAGTTTGTTCATTTGTTGATTCAAATCTAGTAACTAATACAGGCGTAGTATTTGAAGCTCTAACCAATCCCCAACCATGTCTAAAGTTTATTCTAACTCCATCAACATCAATTATATCAACTATTTTAGGAAAATTCTTTGGTGGATTTTTTAGAAGCTCTTTTATTTTGTCTATTAATAAAAACTTTTCATCTTCTGTTGTTTTTATTTTAATCTCTTCTGTTGAGTATGTTTTTGGAAGTTTTTCTATTTGTTTATCAATATCCATTCCATTATGAATTAACTCTAAGATTCTAAATGTAGCATAAACTGCATCATCAAAACCATAAAATCTATCATTAAAGAAAATATGACCTGAAACTTCAGCTGCTAAGTGTGCATTTACTTCTTTTAGCTTTACTTTTAAATTACTATGTCCTGTTTTATACATAATAGCTTTTCCAGTTTCATTTATAATATCATACATAACTTGAGTACATTTAACCTCTCCAACTACAATTGGATCTTTCATGGTTTTTGCAAAAAGAAGTGCTAAAATATCGCCTTTTACATTATATTTTTTAGTTAAAAATGCAATTCTATCTGCATCTCCATCATATGCAAATCCATATAAAGCTTCATCTTTTAAAAGCTCTTTTAAATCTTTTAGATTTTTTTCTTCACTTGGGTCTGGATGATGATTTGGAAATGTACCATCAGGATTGCAGTATAAACCTTTGTAATTTAGTTCTAATTTATCTAAAATCTCACATAAAACAGTATTTGCAACACCATTACCACAATCAATCGCAAAAGGAATATCAAAACCTTTTAAAAATGAGAACTCTTTTAGCATAAAATCTATATACATAGCTTTTGCATTGATTTTTTCAAACTGTTTATTATCTTCTATTTTTATATTTTGATTTTTAATAATTTCATCACCCAATGCATATATATCATCTGCAAAAAATGGAGTATTGTTTACTGAAATTTTAAAACCATTATATTCGCTTGGATTGTGACTTCCTGTAATCATTACAGAAGCATTTGGTTTTATGCCATTAAATGTTTGGTAAGATGCAAAATAGTTAACTCCTGTTGCTACCATTCCCATGCCAAGAACTTTTACTCCTGCTTTATTAAATCCACTTGTAAGGTATTCAAACAGTCTTGGAGAGTGTGTTCTTGCATCATATCCAACAACAACATATGGAGTTTTAACTGTTTTTTTGATAATTTCTAAACCTAAATAATATCCAATTAATTTAACACTTTGTTCATTTAGTTCTTCATCAACTATTCCTCTAATATCATACTCTCTAAAAATAGACTTTTTAATCATAAAGACCCTTACTGCAATTTTTTTATTATTATATCGTTTGAAGCTTTAAGAGTACTAACTTTAATTTTGATATAATTTTTTTTCAAGGAGAAAGATATGATTGAGTTAAGTAATTTATATATGTTTATAATTGCCTCATTTTTATTATGTATTGCCCCAGGACCTGATAATATTTATGTATTAACCCAAGGTATGACAAAATCAAAAAAAGCAGCAATTATTACAACACTAGGACTTTGTACAGGGCTTATTATTCATACAAGTGCAGCAGCTTTTGGTATCTCTATGATTTTTAAGACTTCACAAATAGCTTTTGATATTGTAAAGTATTTAGGCGTAGCATATTTGCTTTATATTGCATATCAAGTATATAAACATAGAAATGAACCATTAAATCTTGATACAAAAGCTTCAAAAAAAGATTTGAAAGCTTTATATTTTAAAGGCTTTTTAATGAATATTTTAAATCCAAAAGTATCAATATTTTTCTTAGCATTTTTACCTCAATTTGTAAGTGTTCAAAATGGAAATATACCTTTACAAATGATAATTTTAGGTTTAATTTTTATGGCTTTAACTATTATTGTTTTCTCTTTAATTGGAGTTGCAGGGAATCTTTTAAGTGAAAAACTTTTAAATAATCCAAAAATAGTAAAATATATGAATATCTTAACCTCATTTGTATTAATAAGTTTAGGGGTAAAACTAGCACTTTCTCAAAGATAGTGACACTTAAGTGATAGCTATCTATCAACATTATTATGGTAAAATAAAAATATGAAAATATTATTTTTAATTATGACCTCTTTTTTATTGCTAAACTGTAAAGAGTTAATTTTACCTATAAAATCAGATATAAAATATGATTTACAAAAAGCACTTTTAGGTAAAAAACTCTTTTTTGATAAAAGATTAAGTAAAGACAATACAATTTCATGTGCTTCATGTCATGATGTTGATAATGGAGGGGATGATAATAGGGATTTTTCTATTGGAGTTGATGATAAAAAAGGTAGTATAAACTCTCCTACAGTTTTTAATTCACGATATAATCTTGCACAATTTTGGGATGGAAGAGCAAAAGATTTAAAAGAGCAAGTAAGTGGACCAATACACAATCCAGTAGAGATGGGTTCATCTTTAGAAGAGATAATAAAAAAACTAGAAAATGATAAATATTATAAAAAACAGTTTGCATTAGTATATAAAAATGGTTTTACAAAGGATAATTTAGTTGATGCAATTTCTGAGTTTGAAAGTGCTTTAGTAACTCCTGATTCAAGATTTGATTTATATTTAAAAGGTGATAAATCTGCTTTAAGTGAAGATGAGATTGAGGGGTATAGGCTATTTAAAAAAAATGGTTGTATTTCCTGTCATAATGGAATAAACATTGGTGGTAATTTATTTCAAAAAATGGGTATTTTAAAAGAGTATAAATCAAAAGTAGGAAATTTAGGAAGATATGAAGTTACTAAAGATATTGAAGATAAAAGTTATTTTAAAGTTCCAACATTAAGAAATATAAATAAAACATCTCCTTATTTTCATGATGCTTCTGCAAAAAATTTGCATGATGCAGTTTCAATAATGATGGAGTATCAATTAGGCATGAAAGCAAATAAACAAGAGATAGAAAAAATAGTAAAATTTCTAAAAACATTAGATGGAAAAAGACCAAAAATATTGGATAAGAAATGAAAAAAGTTTTAATTATTATATTTGTGTTTATATCTCTTATTTTTTCACTAGTTTATACAACAGATCATTCAAACAAGAAAATAGAAGATTTTTTTAAAATGCAAAAAAATATCTCTTATTTGATTTCTATAAATAAAAATTTTGATATTTTTATGTCAAGTAGCATCTCTTATAATAACTTTGATGTTATTCAAAAAGATATATTTAAAATAAAAGATATATTATCTCAAATAAAAAAAAGTAACTATTTTGATAAAGAATTAATAGCTTTTAAAAGTGATTTTTTACAAATTGATGATTTATTTAAAAAAAAGATAAAAACTATTGAGAAACTAAAATCTACTAGTGCTGTTTTAAATAACTCATATAGATATATCCAAACAATTTATGAAAAGCTTGATAATAAAGTTTTTAATACAATTTATACAAGAATTATAGGATTAGAGTTTAATAGTGAGATTGATATAAAAAAACTTCAAAATCAAGTAAATAGTTTTAAAGTTAAAGATGATACTGAAAAAATATTTCTTGTCCATGCAAAAAATATTTTACAATATTTCGAAAAATTTCAAAAGCAAAAACAAGATATAGAGCTTTTAAGTTTAAACAAAAAATTAGATGAGTTTGAGAAAAAATTCAATGAATACTCAAATGTATTCATAAAAGATATAAAAACTGTTTTATGGAGTATTATTATACTTTTATCAAGTAGTTTAGTACTGTTTTTATTTTATTATACAAAAATAGCTTATCAAAAAATTCAATTAAATAGATTTAAACAAGCAGTTGAAAATAGTGATAATATTATTATGACAACTGATTATCATCAAAAAATAAAATATGTAAATGAAAACTTCATTAGACATACTGGATATACCTATAAAGATGTTATTGGTAAAAAAGCCTCTATTTTAAAATCAGGACTTAATAGTAAGAAATTTTATAAAGATTTGAATAAAACTATTTATAGTGGTAAAAGATGGTATGGTGAGTTTGTAAATAAAATAAAAGATGGTAAATTAAGTTATGAAAAAACCTCTATTTCTCCTATTTTTGATGAAAAAGGTAAAATTATTGAGTTTTTAGCTATTAAACTTGATGTTACAAAAGAAAAAAATATAGAAAAAGAGCTTAAAGAAAAAGAACACTTATTATCACAACAATCAAAAATGATAGCACTTCATGAAATGCTTGATAGCATTGCTCATCAATGGAGACAGCCCCTTTCTACTATATCAACAGCAGCAAGTGGAATGAGATTGAATAAAGAGTTTGATTCTTTAGATGATAAAACTTTTTATAAACTGATTGATTCAATAGTTGATAATACATTGTATTTATCAAAAACAATAGATAGTTTTAAAACATTTTTTAAGACAAACCATGAAAATACACTTTTTAATATAAAAAATAGTGTTAATAAAGTACTTGATTTGATTGGATATAAATTCAATGAAAATAAAGTAGAGTTTATTTCAAATATCAAAGAGTTAAATATTGAAGGTTTAGAGCATGAACTTATTCAATCTTTAGTAAATCTTTTTAATAATTCTCAAGATGCAATTGCTAAAAATCTTAATAAAGATGATGAAAAATTTATCTTTTTAGATGTTTATGATGATAATGAAAATGTAGTAATAAAAATAAAAGATAATGCTAAAGGTATTGATGATGAAATTATTGATAAAATTTTTGAACCATATTTTACTACAAAACATAAAAGTCAAGGAACAGGTATTGGTTTATATATGACTTATGAAATAATTTCAAAACATTTCTATGGTACAATAGAAGTTAATAATAGCACTTATATGTATAAAGATAAAGAGTACACAGGTGCTTTATTTACAATAACAATACCAAGTAAAAAAGATGATAGAAATAAATAATCTAAAAGTTTTATATGTAGAAGATGATGAATTAGCAAGAGAAAATGGAGTTGAACTTTTACAAAACCATTTTGATACTATTTATGAAGCAAGTGATGGGCTTGAAGCACTAAGTTTATATAAAAAATATAATCCTGATATAATAATAACAGATATCCAAATGCCAAAGATTGATGGCTTAGAATTAATTAGTCGCATTAGAAAAGAAGATAAAAAAACGCAAGCTATTATTACAAGTGCATATAGCACAAAAGAGTATTTATTAAAAGCTGTTGAGCTTCACTTAGTAAAGTACTTAATAAAACCAATAAAGCATGATGAACTTTTACAAGCTTTGCAAGATTGTATTGATACTTTAAAAAGTAACAATTCAAATATTATACAAATTTGCGATAATATTAGTTTCGATACTTTTAATAAAACTTTGACAAAAGATAAAGAGCTTGTAAAGTTAAGAGCAAAAGAGATACTACTTTTAGAATTATTAATAAAAAATCAAAATAGATATGTGACTTATCAAGAAATTGAAAATTATGTTTGGGCAGATGATGTTATGAGTAAAGATGCTTTAAAAACTTTAGTAAGAAGATTAAAAGCTCATTTTTGTTGTAATAGCATTTCAAATCTTTCAGGTGTTGGCTACAAAATTGATGTTTGATATAAATATAGTTTTAGCATATGGAGTAACCTTTGGAATACTTTTGATGAGTATTTTATTTACTGCAATTAGATATGTTTATTTAAAAGAGCTATTCTATTTAGCATATTGTTTAATGCAGATCTTTTCCCTTGCATATATAGTTATATATAGTCAATTTTTTGAAATTCCACCAATTTTTAAAGAGATATCACTAGGTTTTGCGACTATATTTGCAATAATATTTGCATTTGCTTTTTTTAAAGTTGAATTTATTCCAATATTTAAAAGCATAAAAGAACTAATGATTTTTACCGCTTTTTTGATTTTTGTTTTAGCAACGGTTTTTTATCATTATATGTTATTTGAGTATTTACCTTATTCTGTTGTCTATTTTTTACTATTTTTATCGGTAATTTTTAATATAAAAGATGGTGTAAAACCTACATTGATTTATGTTGTAGGTTGGTCTTTTGTGTGCTTATTTTTATATATTATTCAATTTAAAACTCTTTATGTAAGAAGTGGTTATGTGGATTTAGTTCTTGTTGCATTTGCTATTGAAGCAATTTTATTTACTTTTAGTCTAGCAAATAAGCAAAAAGAGTTAAAAAATCAAAATATAAACTATGAAAATATGTTATTACATCAAAGCAGATTAGCAAAATCAGGAGCTATGATAGGTAATATTGCTCATCAATGGAGACAACCTTTAAACAACTTGTCATATATTTTTATGAATATAAAAACAAGATTTGAAAATGGTAAATTAAAACAAGACTATTTTGATCAAAAGTTTATGCAAGCAAATGAACAATTACAGTTTATGTCAAAAACAATTGATGATTTTAAAGATTTTTATACACCATCAAAGAATAAAGAGGATTTTTTAGTAAAAGAGTCTATAAATAAAGCTTTGACTATTTTAAATGCAAGTTTAAAACAGCAAAGAGTAGATTTAACTCTTACTTTTCATACAAGTGAAGTATCAAAAATCTATGGTATTTCAAATGAATTCTCTCAAGTTATATTAACCTTGATAAAAAATAGTATTGAGGCTTTATCAAACCAAGAGTATCCCAAAATTGATATTAATGTCTACTCAAATCACTCAAGCTTAATAGTTAAAGTAAGAGATAATGGAGCAGGTATTTCTAAAAAAGAGCTACCTAAACTTTTTAAACCTTATTTTACTACAAAAGAAGATGGCTTTGGTATTGGACTTTATTTGGTTAAGACTATTATAGAAGATAGCTTTAAAGGAACTATTGAAGCTAAGCCTTTAGAAAAAGGCTTAGAGTTTATAATAACTATTGAGAAAAGCTTTTAAAAGTTATATTTTAATTGAAAGAAGTAGTTTCTTTCAGGTGCTGGTCTATAAGTTGTTTTACCATTTCTTGTTGATTGATATTCGTTATACTCTTTATTTAAAAGGTTATTAACTCCTGTTACAAAACTAAGTTGTGAGTTAAACTCATAATTTAACGATAAGTTTGCAATACTATATGATGGAACTTTTACTTTTTCTTTATCATAACTACTTCCAAAATATTGATAATCAAGATAAGTACTTAGTTTTGAGTTTATATAATAATTCATAGAAAAGACAAATTTATTTTTTGATACATATGGAATATCATCTCCTTTATCCTCACCTTTTGTAATTTCGGCATTGATAAAACTATATGATTGATTAAATGTTAAGTTATTTGTTGGATATTGTTCTAAAAATAACTCTACTCCATATCTTTTTGTTTCATCTATATTCTCCCAATTAAAACTTCTATCACTATGCATATTTCTCATAATCTCATTATTTGAAATTGAATAAAAGTTTGTAAGTGTAATATAACTGCCAAATATAAAATCTCTTATTCCTATTTCATATGTATCATAATCTTCAGATTTTATATTATTTACTTCATACTCTAAAGGAGTAACTGATGTTTTATCATATCTTTTATAAGGAGTTGGAGAGATAAAACCCTTTTCATATTTAAAATAGATATTTCCATCATCACTATATTTTGAGTTTAGGACAAACTCATAAGCATCATTGTTTGCTTTTGTATTTCCATTAATTGTATTTTCAGTATTTTGCATAGTATAACTTGCATACTCTTTTCTATATCCAATCATACTATTAACATACTCATTGAAGTTATATTTACCAATAAGAAATAAAGAGTTTGTCTCTTTTTGTACTTTTGTAATATTCTCTTCACCCCTTTGGGCTTTCATCTTTTCATAATCATACCCAGATACAAGATAGCCTTTTTCAAAAGGAACTTTAAACTTAAATTTTAATCCTTTATTTTTATCAATTCTATCTTTCATTGTAAGTTTTTGATAAAAACTTAATGTCTCTAAAGAGAAGTTTTTTTGAGCTAAAGTATATTTTAAATCATATTTTCGTTTTCTACTAATATACTCAGAATATTGAGTTATTTCAGAATCATGTATTCCTAAAGGTGCTTGTTTTCTATCTTCTTTTAATTGCTCTTTTGTTAATTGATTTTTTGCAACTACTAATTCACTTTTTGCATAACTAGCATTTAGTATAAGCTCTTGATTATCAGAAATATCAAATTTTAAAGATGCATTTGCAGATAGTTTGTCATCTTTTGTTCCATTTGTATATCCTTTTTTATTTAGCTTTTGAAAGCTAGTATCTAAAAATATATTTTCACTAATACCTTTTGATAAATTTGCTTGATACTCTTTATGGTTGTATGAAGCATATTTTGCAGTTAAATAACCGTGGAACTCTTTATTTTTACTAGCTTTAGTTGTAATTATATTTACAACCCCTCCTCTTGTACCAGAACCATATAAAACTGAACCTCCACCAGGAATTATCTCTATTCTTTCTATATTATTTATATCAACTGTATCAAGAGATGCTCCAACATGTGTTTGATCTAGTGAGTTTATACTAACACCATCTACTAATATTAACACAGAGCTTGAAGCTTTATCTCCTTGTCCTCTAATATCAATTTGATCTCCATGAACACTTTTTGATGATATTGATACCCCAGGTGATCTTTTTAGGATATCTTTAATATTTGAAAAACCTTTATTTTGTATATCTTCTTTTGTAATAATTGATATATTTTTTACTGTATCTACGATTTTTTCTTCAAATCCTGCTGAACTTACAACTACATCATCAAGTCTTGTTGTTGAGTTTGCATTTAATACTGATATTGCTATAAAGCTTAAATAAAAGCATTTTTTTATCATTTTCTTCCTTTTTTAAATAATAGTAATCCTGTAATACTAAACATCAATAATGATGCACTAGCTATTAAAAATATGATTTTAAAAAACAATCCAAAAAATTCTCCACTATGAATTGGTAACATACTAGCAATAACTTTTTCTCCAACTCTTTTATCTTCATACTTTTTGTGATTTAATATCTTGTTTTTTTCTACACTTATTGTAACTGTATTAAATGCCTTATGATGGGCTGACTCTTTTTTTAGATAACTTACTAAAAAGTTATCACTCTTTCTTATTTTTCTTATAGTTAAAACTTCATAATCTTTAATATTTTTATTAAATAGATCTAAAACAATCATAGTTTTATTTAAATCAAGAGAGTTATATACTCTTTTTTTATTACCTGTTTTATGAGCAAATTTTGGAATTTGAACATCTGTTAGTTTGTATATTGCATTTTTGTACCACTCATATGACCAAAAAAGACCACTTAAACTCATGATTAAAAATGCCAATAAAAAGTATATACCAAATACAGTATGTAGCTTGTAATATAATCTTTTTCCTTTTGCTAAAAAGTTTATTTTCATTGCTGATTTAATATTATACTTTAATGGTTTGTAGTATAAATATAATCCTGATAAACTAAGTATTATCAATATAATTGTTGAAATAGCAACAATATTTTTACCTATAATTCCAATCATTAAATCTTTATGTAAGTATCTATTTACTAAAAAAAATGTTCTTGCATTTAAACTTGTAGTAATTTCACCTGTATATGGATTTATATAATATAAAACCTTTTTTTTGCTTGTGGCACCTTCTTTGGGAGGTGTTACTAAAACAAAAGCTTTTTTGGGATCTGAATAGACTCTTATTGCTAAAACTTTTAAATTATGTTCTTTTTGTATTTTTTGAATTAAAAGTTTTTTATCAATTGCTATTTTGTTTTCATAATTGATATTGTAAACTTTTGGATTTAAAAATTCAGTTATATCTTTTTCAAAAGATAAAAATGCACCTGTAATTCCAATTATAGATAAAAATAGCACACTTACTATTCCAAGCATAGAGTGAATTTTTTTCCACGTTTTTTTCATATTTCTCCTTTGTTATTGGAAGTGTAACAAAGAAGTGTGAAGCAAGTATGAAATTGATAATTATTATTTATACCAATTTAGTAAGAAAGATATTTCATATTTATCTAATCTGCTTGCTTTAATACAGATATTAAAATCATTGCAAAGTTTTTTTACTAAATTTAAACCAATTCCAAAGCCCTCATTACTACTATTAATCTTATAATATCTTTCAAATAATTGCTCTAAGTTTAAAGGTAGTTTATTGTTTGTATGGTTTGTGATTTTAAAGTAATTATCTTTTAATTCAATTTTAATTGTGCTATTATTTTTTGAGTGTTTGATTGCATTTGATATTAAATTATCTATAATTTTAATTAGTTTTGTTTTATCAATACTTATTTTACTTTTACTTATGCTTTTGATTAATGTAAGACTATTATTTTCCAACAATGGTGTAAAAAATGTTATTCTTTGTTCTAAAAGCTTATCAAATTCAACTAGTTCTATTTTATGTTTTGAATTAAAATGAATATCTGTTAAATCTTCATATATACTATTTAATGAGTTTGTTGCAGTTTTTATATTATTTACTCTTTTATTATTTTTATCTGTAAGCATATTAGTTTGCATAGTTTCAATACTCATATTTATTATACTCAATGGAGCTTTTATTTCATGGGTAGTCTCTTTTAAAAAGTTATCCATAACTTTAATATTCTCTTCTAAAGGTTTTATTAAAATTTTAATTAAAATATATGCTATAAAAGAACTAAAAATTAAGATAATAAATACAAGAAAAAAAAGTTTTTTCTTGTATTGCTCAAGTTGATTTAGATTATTTGTTCCTTTAAGTATTATTTGAACATTTTTTAAACTCTTGTCTAAATTTGTATAGTAATAAATCCACTCTTTATCATAGAAAAATCCTCTTTTATTAGGTAGTTTTATACTCTTTAAATCAAAATTACAATAGATCTTTTTATTTTTTATAAATACGCAACTTTGTATATTATCTTTTGATGTTAAAGTTTTAAGCTCTTTTGTATCATGTGTATTAATTAAATTTATTAAAAATCTCTTGTATTCACGAATTGATTGTTGGGATTTATCATATATCTCATTCTCTTTCCATGTAATTACTATAAAAAAGATTGAAAGTAAAAAAAATAGTGTACTAATTAGGTATATTGATAAAATCTTTAATATCACTTTTTTTGTATTATTCAGCAAAAATATATCCTTGAGCTCTTTGATTAATAATCTTATCTTTTCCAAGAAGTTTTCTTATTGTTTTTATATATGCTCTTAAACTTAAAAAACTTGGTTCTTCATACTCCCATAATTCATTAAATATATAATCAATAGATAAAAGTCTATTTTTATTCTCTAAAAAAAGTACTAAAAGCTTTGTCTCTTTTTTTGAAATAGGATAGATTTTTTTATTTTTATAAACAATATTTGATTCATAATCAAATATAATTTCATCACGAAGCTTGATAATTTTTTTTGTTTTCTTATCTTTTGTTAGATGATTTGCTCTTATTAAAAGCTCTTTTAGCTCATAAGGCTTTTTCAAATAGTCACTACACCCTACTTTAAACCCTTTTTCTATATCTTCCATAGCATTTAAAGATGTGGTAAAAATTGTAGGAGTCTTTAAGTTTGATTCTTTTAACTCTTTTAGTAACTCAAAACCATCTCCATCTTCTATTTTTACATCAAATATCCATAAATCAAAATCATGTTCAAATGCTAAATTAAGTGCTTCATTATAAGAACTACAAGAGTAAGTATAATAATTATTATCATTAAAAAACTCTGCTATCATTTCTTGTAGGATTAAATCATCCTCTACTAGTAATAGTTTTTTCATTTTTTCCTAGGTATTTTATTTTTTCTTTAAAGCTTCATATGCAACTAATATTTTTTTTCTTTCAATTCCCCATCTATATCCAGTCATAGCACCAGATTTTCCTAAAACTCTATGACAAGGTATTAAATATCCAACAGGATTTGATCCAATTGCATTTGCAACGGCTCTTACTGCTTTTGGGTTCTCTAAATATTTTGCAACCTCTTGATATGTAGTAATTGATCCATCTGGAATATTAATCAAAGCTTTCCATACATTTATTTGGAAATTAGTCCCTTTTAAATAAAGACTAAATCTTTTATCTTTTTTTATAAATATACTATCTAAAACCTCAGTTGCTTTTTTATTATCTTCAATCAAATCAGCTTTTGCCCATATTTGTTTAAATCTTTTATATACATCTTCTTTATTTGTATCATAAAAACCTAAAAAACATATCCCTCTTTTTGTTAGTGCAATTAAGGCATTTCCAAAAGGTGTATATCCATAACCATATGTTATTTGAACATTTTGACCTAACTGTTTATACTCTTTTGGTGTAACCCCAATTACATTAACAAACAAATCATGCAATCTACTTGGACTTGATAGTCCTAAATCCAATGAACTTTCTAATATTGATGGTGATTCTTTTAAATGTTCTTTTGCATAATTTAATGTAATTGATTGTAAAAATTGAATAGGTGTAACACCAACGTACTCTTTAAATACTCTAATAAAGTGGTATTTACTCATACCAATATATTCAGCAATTGTATCAATACTTGGTTGTTCTTTAAAGTTTTCATCAATAAATTTTATTGCTTTTACGATTTTATTGTAGTTTTCATTTTGTAAATATAGTTTATCTTCGCTCATCTTATATCTTATAAAAAAAGGTTTAAGTGGGAAGTATACCACTTAAACCTTAAATAAGTACAAGAAATTATTAGTAAGTAGATTGAGAATAAATAACAAAATTAGAAGCAAGAGCTTCAAGTTCTTTGTTTATATCATCTTGAAGTTTTGTGTTTTCAATGTCATC
>NZ_JBSRRO010000018.1:0-49175 GCF_055140965.1 Malaciobacter sp. | reverse complement strand
AATTATCTTTCGCCAACTGAATTTGAAGAAAAAATGTTACATTTAGAAATGATTAGTTAAAAGTTAATTTTTGTGTCCTATTTTCTGTTGACAGATCAATGAACAATAGTGGTATGATGAGTTTTATTAACAAAAATGGTTTTGATAAAGAATCATTCAAAAAAACAATGAACGACAGACATCAAACCATGATGAATTTAAGAGCTAACCATATGGAAAAAGTACTAAATGTATTGACAAAAGAGCAATTGGCTCAATTAAATAAATAAGAAGGATAAAGAATGTTTCACGATAATTGGAACTACATGGGGCACATGGGCTTTCACCAAGGAGGATTTATGTTTTGGGTTATAGCAATATTAGTAGTGTTTTTATTAGTTAAAATATTTAAAGATAATAAAAAAGTTCACAAAAACAGTGAAGATGAATCTCTTCAGATCCTAAAGAATAGATTTGCAAGAGGAGATATTACTGAAGAAGAATATTCTTCGAAAAAAAGTATACTTAATCTGTAAAATATAAAATAATGGATTCTATTGGTGAAGATTTTATGAGACTATAAAATCAACTATATAAATTCACTTTATTATTCTACCTCAATAAACATATTTTTTAGAATATTATAAAATATGTTTAGTTGAGAGTTGATTAATCAACATTGGATCTGACAGAAAAAGATGAGTTATAATAACAAGTTCCACAACCTGTAATATTTGGAACAATTTGACTAAGTAAGTTTAACATGCTAAATTTTTAAGATTATCAAACTTTGACACAAAATTCTGAACAGTCTCTAAAGATACAACTATTTAGTTGTATCTTTTTTTCTATTTTTAAGTAAAACGATTATTCCAAATAATCCAAGTAAAAGACCTAATACACTTAAAATTTTCATGTATCTTTCATAAGGTGTTTTTTCAAACTCTTTAACTTTTTGGTTCTCATCTATAGTAATTTTAAAATCTTTAATATGTGCTCCATGATCACTTCCTACATTTATAACTACTCTCCATTGTCCATGGCTATCAGGTATAAATGCAAAGTTTCCATTTACATCTGTTTTTCCTTTTGTAAATGGAAGTGAAGCTTCTGGTGCATAAATAGTAATATCTGCATCACTAATTGCTATATTATTAGGTGCAGTTACTCTAACTCCAACTGATCCATCAACTAATTCATAAAATACACCATGTGCAAATGCACTAAGGTTTAACAATAATGCTGTAATTATAGCTCTTATAATCATACTATTTTACTTCAAAAGAAATACTACTTTGAATAGTAATACTATTTACATTTATATCACTTACTTCATCACCTACAAAAACAGCTGCAATAATTTGTAAACCTTTGTTTTTTACTGGGATATTAGCAATTCCATACTTATTTGTTTTAACATTTAAATCACCATAATCAGAAGTTTCAAATGATGCATTTTCAAAAGCTTTTCCATCTTTTAATACTAATACAGGAAGTTTATCTCCTACTTTAATATTTAATGGATTAATTAAAGGAATCACTTCAAGTTTCATTCCAATTGGTTTTAAGAAACTATCACTCCATTGAAAATATCTTTTTCCATATTTTACACTTTTTAAACTATTATAAACAATACCTTTATATTTTGAAGGATTTTTTATAGCTTCATAACCATTATCTCCCTCAACCCAATAACCAGCATCAAAAGTTAAGCTAATCATTGCAGGTTTTTTAGCAGTTAAAAGTGTAGTACCTTTTGAGTAATCAATTCCTGTTTTAATAATATTATTGTTTAAATCATAAGCAGTTGCACCTTTTAGTTGCTTTGCTTCAAATTTTTGATATTTTCCATGTGCCCAAAATTGAGCTTGGTAAGTGTTGTTCTCAGCTTTTTTTGCAGTAATTTGGTGAGCAAACATTGTAGATGTTGCAAGAACTAAAGCTAACGTGAACTTTTTCATAAAATCTCCTTAATTTATTTTTATAAGTAGATTTTAATCTATAAAACATAAACTATTCATAATAAAAGTTAAATCTTATGTATTTTTAGCACAAAATAATAAAAAAATATAAGAGAAAAAAACTTTTCTCTTATTTAAAAAGGCTTGAACCAACTCTTATCATATTTGAGCCACACTTTATTGCAAGTTTAAAATCATTGCTCATACCCATTGAACAATATTTTGCTCCAAGTGGTTTTAATTCATCAAAAATAATTTTTGTTGTATTAAAACTTTTTTCAATAACTTCTTCATCTTGCACATGTGCTCCAATACTCATAACACCTTTTAGTATTATATTTGGGCAAGTTTGTATAATTTGCTTATAAACTTTTATTGCATCTTCTGGCATAACACCTGCTTTACTCTCTTCTTTAGCAGAGTTTATTTGAAGTAAACAGTTCATCTTTTTATCTTTTGCTTCAAGTTTTTTGTTTAATTCTTGTGCTAATTCAATTGAATCTAAACTTTGCATAAGCGTTGGTTTTAAGTCAATAAGATTATTAATCTTATTTTTTTGTAATCTTCCTACAAAGTGCCATTCAAGTGGCAACTCTTCTAACTCAATCATTTTTTGTTTTAAATCTTGAACTTTATTTTCACCAAAAGCTCTTTGTCCAGCTTTATACAAAGTAGAAACATCTTCGCTTTGACTGTATTTACTAATTCCAATTATTTTAACAATGTGATGTTCAGAAAGTTGAAGCCTTGCATCTTCAACATCTGCAATTAGTCTATCTAAGTTATCAATTGCTTTTTGCATTTGCATAATATTAACCTTTTAAAAATATTCTATTAATGTCGTTATAAATATCTATTATTACCTATTTAAGGACTTCTTTAAGTAATATAATCCCTAACAAATTAAATATTTTAGATATAAAGAGGGATAAATCTTTTAAATTTTGTCATAATACCTAAGATTGAATTAAAAGTTGATATATATTAATGCGCTATGTAATAATGTGGATTTTCATAAAGTAATATAGTTAAAATAAAATATTTATAGTTGTCATTTTGACATATGGTTAAAAAAATGATAAACTTATAATATTAAAAGGATAATCATGGAAATTACAAATACATTATTTGAAAAAATGTTAATCAATAATAATATTTCAAAAAAAGAGTTTTCTAAATATTCTAAAATTCCTTATGATACAGTAGTGGGATGGAAGAAAAGGAACCATGTACCTCCTTATGCTATGGTAATACTAAAAGATATGAATTATAGAAAAAAACTTGACTTGAATATTGTTGATAAATTAAGAAAGAATAATAAAGTTATGTTAAAAAATAATTATTCATTAACAAAGAATGAAGAGAAAAGATTAAAGTCAGTATTTTGGGGTACAAATTATACGATTAATGATATTGTAGATGGAATAAAATCAAAAAATCAAAAAATTATGAAAAGAATAGAAGAAAATCTTCCTTTTAATATGCAAAGACAGATTATAGGTAAATTAATTAATGCATAGAGATGATTGGAGTTCAGTATTTAAAAACCAAGATAAAATACTTGAGCAGTTAAAACCTCTTAATAATAAAATATTTCTTGCAGGTGGTACAGGTCTTCAAAGATTTGTACTACCAAGTGCTTATAGGCACTCTGAAGATTTAGATTTTTTCTTAGAAAAGCTATGTACTAAAATAGAATTAGATGAAATTAAGAATCAAATTTTGGATTTAATGTCAAAACTTCCAGATGCTAAACTTATAAATTCAAAATGGATAAAAGATAAGTTGTCTTGGAGAATATTTTATGATTTTAAAGATAATGAAGAAACGATAAAAATAGAAATACTAAATTTTACTTGTGTTAGATTTTTGATCTATATTTTATTTTAAGGGATTTAGAAGAAGTTAATATCTATTCTGTTATTAAAGATATTAACAAAAAATTTAAAGATGCTATTGGTATAGAATACTCAAGAGAAAATATTATTAAAGCATTGAACTATAGATTAGAGTGGGATATTGAAATTGGTCAACATATAAAATATTTACATGATTTAAAACTTGAAATTAAATCTTTTCAAGAAGAATTAAAACAGGCTTTTGAAAATGATAATATACTAGATTTTTCTTATAAAACTAAGATTATGCAAAAAGCACAAAAATTTGACTTAGATGAAAATGATTATATTGATATTGTAGAAGATAATCAGTTTATTGCAGATGAATGGAATAGATATTATAAAATAAAATAAATGAAATTTTTTCTTAGAATATATATAGCTTTTAAAGTAAATCCCTACTTTAAAAGTAGGGATAAATCATTATTATAATTTAATACAAAAAACCTAAAGTGTGGAATTTGTAGTTAAAAATAGTTATTTATATTAACCTTTTAAAAATATTCTATTAATGTCGTTATAAATACCTAATAACATTAGTGAACCTAATATAAACCATCCTAAAAGTGTTAAGTACATAAATACTTTATCACTTGGCTTTCTTCTTGTAATTATTTCATATAAATTAAACATTATATGTCCACCATCAAGTGCAGGAATTGGAAGAAGATTTAGTACACCTAAATTAACTGAAATCAATGCACTTATTGCTAAAAGTGCAATAAAACTTGATTCACTTGCATCTGATATTACTTTACCAATAGTTATAACTCCACCAATTTCACTACTTGGAATTATTCCTTGAATTAATTTTTGTACACCTTTGAAAATCATTGTTGATGATTCGATTGTTTTATCATATGCATATGAAATAGCCTCAATAGGCGAGTGATAAATAGTAACAAGTTTAGGTGCTGGAGCAATTCCTATCATTCTTTTTTTGATTTTTTCTCTAAAAATATTTTCAGAATCATTTATTTCAGGATTTATAACAAAGGTTCTAAGTTCATTTCCCCTTTGAACATAGAATTTTAAAGCTGTTTTTGTTTGGGTAATTGTTTCACCAATTTGTTTCCAAGTTTTTATATCTGTTTCATTTATTCTAACTATTTTATCTTCAGCTTGAAGCCCAGCCCTTTGAGCAGGAGATCCCTCAATAATTTTTCCAATTGTTGGAGATAAAGAGTTTGCTCCTAATATTGCAATTGTAAAGTATAATACTGCTGCTAATAAAAAGTTTGCAAAGGGTCCAGCAAAAAGAATGATAATTCTTTGCCAAGGTTTTTTATTGTTATATGAATCATTTCCATTCTCTACAAGACCTGGTTTTGTGTCATCTTGACCTTTCATTTTTACGTAACCACCAAGTGGCACTAATGCAAACTGCCATTCAGTTCCCATCCATTGTTTTGAATAAAGTTTTTTACCAAATCCAATAGAAAATACATGAACTGTCACTCCAAAATATCTTGCTGCTAAAAAATGTCCTAATTCATGTATAAATACAAGAATTGATAGAACAATTAAAAAAGTAATAGTACCCAATATAATCTCCAATTAATCTTTATAATAATCTCTTAAATATTCATATCCAGAATATAAAGTTAGTAAAACAGCCAACCATAAAAGCTGTGTTGCATATGGCCAATTCATAAGTAAAAATCCAATTGCAATCATTTGAACAACTGTTTTTATTTTACCTATCATTGTTGAAGCGACATTTCTTCCCTCATCAGCTGCTACAACTCTAAGTCCAGTAATGAAAAATTCTCTTGAAAGTATTAAAAAAACTGCCCATGCAGAGGCTCTATCTATTACCATAAGTCCTAGAAAACCTGCAAGAATAAGCATCTTATCTGCAAGTGGATCAAGAATAGCTCCAAGTTTAGTCATTTGATTCCAGTTTCTTGCTATGTAACCATCAAAAAAATCTGTAACAGAAGCAATAACAAAGATTAAACCAGCAAAATAGTCTAACCATGTTGGATGCCAAGAAGAGAAAATAACATTTTCTCTATCTACTAAAAACCATAGCATTAGTGGGGCTAATGCTATTCTAAAAAGTGCTAATATATTTGGTAAATTAAACATAAACTATTTAAATGTAGTCCCACCATCTACAATTAACGTGTGTCCTGTTACCCATGATGCTTCTTTTGTACATAAAAAATAACAAGCACTTGCTAAGTCCGTTGGTTGTCCCATTCTATTTAATGGAGATAACTCTGCTGTTTTATCTCTAACTTCTTCATAGTTTGTAAAGGCTTTAAGTGCATCTGTATCAATTGGTCCACCACTTACAGCATTTACTCGAATTCCCATATCTCCAAGTTCTGTTGCTGCATATCTAACCATTGCTTCAACTGCTGCTTTATTTGTTCCATGTCCCGCATAGTTTTCAATATATACTAAATTTCCAGTACTACTTAAACTAACAATTGAACCACCACCTGTTTTTTCCATTCTCTTTGCAGCTTGCTGTGCTCCACAAACAAAAGCATTAACAGTTGCAGTGTAGATATTGTTTAATCCTCTTGGTTTAAGTTTCATAAATCTACCATATCCACCAACAACTGCTCTTCCATAAATCATAGCATTTGAAATAAAAAAATCAACTCTATCAAAATCTTTATCAATTTCTAAAAATAGTTCTTTATATTTTTCAGGCTCAAGTATATTAAAAGGGTAGCATCTACACTTTACCCCAAATTTTGATTCAACATCATCAGCTATTTCTTGTGCTACTTGAGCATTTGAATTATAAGTAAAAGCTACATTTACACCCTCTTGTGCAAACCTATAAACGCATGCTTTACCTATACCTTTTGTTCCTCCAGAGATTACTAGAGTTTTACCTTTTTTGTTTTCTTTCATTATTTAATTACCTCATAACCTTTTAGTACATCTTCTAATTTATTCATTGTCTCTCTACTTGGAGGAGTCAATGGTAATCTATACTCTAATGTATCAATTAACCCAGCAAGATACATAGCAGCTTTTATAGGAATAGGGTTGCTTTCAACAAAAAGTGCTTTATTTATAGAGTATAAATCATCATTTATTTTTTTTGCAGTGTCAAAATCTTTATTAAATACACTATCAACTAATTTGCTTTTATAGTTTGGTAAAAGATTTGCTGTAACAGAGATAATACCTTTACCCCCATTTGCAAGCATTGCATAATCAATTGAATCTTCACCTGATATTACACAAAAATCTGGTCTTTTTGAACTTAACTCAATAGCTCTTTCAAGTGAACCAGTTGCTTCTTTTATTGCATAAATATTTGATACATCATCAAATAATCTAATAGCTGTATCAGCTTCTATATCTACACCTGTTCTACCTGGCACATTATAAATCATAAATGGTATTTCTACTGAACTTGCAATAGTTTTATAGTGTTGATATAAACCCTCTTGACTTGGTTTATTATAATATGGCGCAACAGATAAAAGTCCATCAGCTCCAACTTTTTGAGCATGTTGTGCGATACCTATTGCTTCATGTGTTGCATTTGAACCAGCGCCTGCTATTACTTTTACATTTGTATCTTTACATGTAGCAACTGCTATTTCAATACATAATCTATGCTCTTCATGTGATAAAGTTGCACTCTCTCCTGTTGTTCCAACTGGAACAACTACATCTATACCTTGAGCTATTTGTCTTTTGATAAGTTCTTCATATTTTGCTGTATCTACTTTTCCATTTTTAAACGGTGTTATAAGTGCGGTCATCGCACCAATAATGTTTTGCATTGAACGATCCTTTATATATTTGCTTTTTTTATTTTTTAGTTGTAATCTTAAAGCTCTTCTTTTTCATCTTTCTCTCCCTTTTTTAAAATCACTGTAGTAGAATTATCTTTTATAAGATATTTTTTAGCAACTTCAATAATATCACTCTTTTTAAGTTTTTCTATATTTTGTTCATACTCAAAAAGTGGTTTTATATTATCTCTTACAAAGTAACTTCCTAAAATAGAAGCAACTGAACTTGAGTTTTCAAGTGAGAAAATAAAATCAGCTTTTGTATTGATTTTTATTTTTTCAATATCTTTTTTAGAGATATTTCCTTTTTTTATATCTTTTATTATTTTTAATATCTCTTTTTCTACATCTTTTGTTTTAACATCTTGGTTACAAACAGCAAAGAATAGAAATAATCCTGGATCTTTAAGTTCAATATTATATGCATATATAGAGTTAACTAATTTTTTTTCATCCACTAAAACTTTATGTAAAATTGAACTTTTACCTGAACTTAATAACTCACTTAAGGCACTAAGTGCAACTTGGTCTTTATGTTCAAAATTTGGAATATGATAAGCCATAGCAAGCATTTCTACTTGACTATCTTTTTTTATAATTAATCTTTTTGCACCATCTTGTTTTGGCTCAACTGTGTATGATTGTCTTATTATCTCTTTACTATTTTTAATATTGTCAAAATATTTTTTTGTTTGCTCAAATACTTCATCTTTGTTAATGTCTCCTGCAACTACAATAATTGCATTTTTTGGTTGATAAAATGTACTATGAAAGTTTCTAATATCTTCTATATTCCAATTTTTTATATCATTCATAAATCCTATTGGAGTCCAATGATATGGATGGTATATATAGGCATTATTAAAAAGTCTAAACTGCATATATCCCATAGGATTATTGTCAGTTCTCCATCTTCTCTCTTCTGCTACAACATCTCTTTCTGGTTGAAACTCTTCATCTTTTAAAGTAAGATTTTGCATTAGTTCAGCAAATAGTTCAAGAGATTTACCCATATTTTTTGAGCTTGATTTTATATAATAGTGAGTGTAATCAAAACTTGTACTAGCATTGTTTACACCTCCAAAACCTTTTACAATTTCATCAAACTCACCAGATTTTAGGTTTTTAGTTGATTTAAAATTTAAATGCTCTAACATATGAGCAATTCCACTTTTACCCATCTTCTCATCTTTGCTTCCAACTTTATAGAAAACATCTGTTGTTACAACATTTGAGCCATTATCCATAGGAATAGCTACAATTTGTAATCCATTTTCTAAGCTTTTTGTATAATATTTTGGTAAGCTATTACTACTCATAAGTTCCCCCATAAATATAGTGAAAAACAGTAGATATAAAATAGAACTATTTGTTCTTTTTATAACATTTTTAAGTTTCATCTTTTTCACCTTTTAGTTGTTTTTTAAATCTGCTCCAATAGCTTCACTAATGTGGCTATATCCATCTTTTTCCATAAGTTCTAAAATACCTTCATTTATATTTTTTACAGTTGAAGGTCCCTCAAAAATCATTCCTGTATATATTTGTACTAAACTAGCACCTGCTTTAATTCTTTTGTAGGCTTCTTGCGCTGAGCTTATACCTCCAACTGAAATTAAAACAGTCTTATCAAATAGCTCATTTGCTATTTCTTTAAATAGTTCATATGCTTTTTGGCTTAATACTTCTCCACTTAATCCACCAAAGTCTTTACACCCTGGAAGTAAATCATAATCAATAGTTGTATTTGTTGCAATAATTCCAGCAGCACCAGCATCAATAGCTGTTTTACATAGGTTTATAGCTGCTTGTGCTTGCATGTCTGGAGCTATTTTTAATAAAATTGGTTTATTTGTAAGCTCTTTTGCCATTTCAAATAATGCAGTGATAAACTCTTCATTTTGTAAATCTCTAAGATTTGGTGTATTAGGACTAGAGATATTAATTGCTATATAATCACTTGTTTTTTCAAATTTTTTAATTAATGTTTTATAATCACTTAAAGCATACTCTTCAGGTGTTGTTTTATTTTTCCCAATATTTACTCCAATTGGCAAAACAAAAGGATAAACTTTTTGAAGATTTTTAAGTACTGCATGTGCACCTTCATTATTGAATCCCATTGCATTTTGTACAGAGTTCTTTTTTGGATATCTAAACATTCTAGGTTTTGGATTTCCATCTTGTGGTCTTGGTGTCATTGTACCAATTTCAGTATATCCAAAACCAAGTGCTGGCATTGATTTTACCATAGTGCAATTTTTGTCAAAACCTGCTGCTAGTCCTACTGGATTTATAAATTTTACATTGAAAATTTCTTGTGCAAGTTTTGGATCACTTACAAAATTTCTTTTTGTCAAGTAGTTTGTTATAATTCTGCATTTTGGAAGTGCTCTTAATCCAAGCTCTGCAATATTGTGGGCTGTTTCTGGTTGAAATAAAAATAGTACTTTTTTTAAATTTTTATAATTAAACACTATATTACCTTTTTGAAAATTTCATTATTTTATCCAAATTAGATTAAAAAGTCGTTTTAATATCATAGCAAGCCTCAAGATGAGGCTTGAAAGTTAGAAATTTGCTAAGTTATATAGTCTTTTATACTCTTTGCACTCTTTTTTTAGTTTTGATTCATTGCCAAGGCATACAATCTGACCTTTACTAAAAACGGCTATATTTGTTGCATGTTTTACTGTACTTAATCTATGAGCAATTACAAAAGTGATTTTATCTTTACTTATTTCATCTATTACTTCTGAAATTATAGATTCACTCTCGTTATCAAGTGCTGATGTTGCTTCATCTAGTATAAGTATTTGAGGATTCTTGTATAAAGCTCTTGCTATGGCAATTCTTTGTCTTTGTCCTCCACTTAAGTTTGTACCAAATTCATCTAATTTAGTATAAATCCCATTCTCCATATCTTTTATAAAATTATATGCATGGGATTGTTTTAATGCTTTAATTACTCTTTCTTCATCTATTTCTTGTCCATAAGCAATATTTGCACAAACAGTATCATTAAAAATATAAACTCTTTGAGTAACTATTGAGATATTATCTCTTAATGATTTTATATCAAACTCTTTAATATTTTTATCATTAAATTTAATTTCACCACTATGTGTTTCATAAAATCTTACTATTAAATTTACTAAAGAGGATTTTCCCCCACCACTATCACCTACAAGTGCGAGAGTTTCACCTTGATTTACTTCAAGATTGATGTTTTTAAGTGCAGGAATATCATCATATCTTAAGTTTACATTTTCTAAAGTTATTTTCTTTATCTCTTCATTTAGTATTGTTTTACCAGATGGAATATTACTTTTTATATCAAATAGTGAATTAATTCTATCATTTGCAGCAAGTGCAGCTTGCATTTTGTTGTATAAAGATGATAACTTTTTAATAGGTGTATAAAGCATAAATAAAGCAGTCATAAAAGAGAAGAACTCACCAACAGTTAAATCCCCATCAATAACTTTTGTACCACCAAGCACAATAACAGTAGCAATTGCTAAAGCTCCAAGTGTTTCCATTATTGGAGATACTAATTCATTGGTTTTTACACTTTTTATTGAAATATCAAAATACTTTTTATTATGTTTTTGAAATTTGTCTGTTTCGATTTTTTCTGTTGAATTTGCTTTTATTATTTCTATATTATTAAAAATCTCACTTAAATGACTTGTAATATCAGAAATACTTTCTTGAGAAGCATAAGAGAGTTTTTTCATTTTTTTTGCGAGTTTTGAAAGGGGTAAAATAGCAATTGGCATAACTACCAAGCCATAAAAAGCAAGTTCAGGACTTTGATAGATTACAACAAAAATCAAAGCAAAAATAGTTAGTGATTCTCTAATTAGTTCTGCAATTTGACTAGATACTGCTGATTGGATTTTATTTATATCATTTGTAATTCTTGATATAAGTTCTCCACCTTGTTTTTTTTGGAAAAAATCAATATCTAAAGTTAAGGTATGACCAAGTAATTTATCTCTGATTTTTCTAATTATATCTTGTCCTATATATGAAATATAATAAGATTGAATATATTTTCCAAAACCTTTTGCAAAATATAATAATATTACTAAAGCAGGGATTGTATAAAGTAAATCTAAATCTTTTGCTATAAAGATTTCATCAAGTAATGGCTTAACCACATAAGCAGAACCAGCAGTTCCTCCAGCAGCCAATGCCATACCTATAAATGCGTAAAAAAATTTAAGTTTATAGTCCTTGTAATATGGTATGTATTGTTTTAAAAATTGTTTCATAAAAATCCTAATCTAAAAATTAAAGCTGTAATTATAACAAAGATTTGTTTGTAAAAAGATTGAGGAATTTACTTAGTCCAAACTCTTTAATAGTTAGATAAAATAAAATGAACCCACTAAGTGTACTTGCTAATGCAAGTCCAGCTGCTTGATAAGGAATAATTAAAGCTAGTGAAAATACAATATTCCAAGCTAATGCTTTCATTGATATTTTTGCTGCTAAAAACTGTTTTTCATGGGAATATAACCAAAGTGAAAAAATCTTAGCTATTCCAAAAGGTAAAAGACCTATTAAATACATAATTAAAATTAGGGCTGTATTTTGTGTATCTATTTGTGTAAAAGCACCTCTTTGAAAAAGTAAGTAAATTATAAATTGATTGAATATTATTCCAATTATTGTTGCAATACTTAATAAAATAAAAAGTATAAAAGTTGATTTTTTTAAAAGTCGCAGTGCTTTTTGTTCATCTTTATTTTTTATAGCTTTTGATATCATTGGAAAAAGTGCAATTGATGTGGCAATTGCAAAAAGAGCTAATGGTAGTTGAAAAACTCTATTTGCATAATAAAGATAAGAGATAGATCCACTAACTAAAAATGAAGCTAACCAAGTATCTAAAAATGCCGAAATATGAGCTGTTGAACTTCCTATTGTTGCGCCTAAAAAGCTTTTATAAAATCTGTTTTCTTCTTTTTTCTTTCTATCAAAAGTAAAAATTTTCAATAAATTTTTCTTCTTAATCGCAATTATATGAGCTATAACTTGTAAAAAACCACCAATTAAAACTCCATATGATAAATAGTATGTTATTTGGTACTTATCTAAATCTTTTGAGATTAATAAAGCCGCTATTAATGCTAAATTTAAAAGAGCCGTTGAAAATGCAGTTGTAGCAAAATGATTTTTATATTGTAATAAAGCAGCCATAAATGTAACTATGAATATTAAAGGCAAATAGTAAAAATTAATAGCTACAAGTGGTGCTGCTAATTTTACAGTTTTTTCATCAAATCCTAATGCAATTGCTTTTGTTATTAATTCTGAAAAAAGCGTAACAAATAAAGATAAAATTATTAAAAAACCTATAAGTTGTAAAAAAATGATTGATGAAAATCTAATTTTATGTTTTGCTTTTGCATATGCTGGGATAAAGGCTTGTGTAAATGCACCTTCTGCAAAAATTCTTCTAAAAAGGTTAGGTAATTTAAAAGCAACAAAAAATATATCACTATAAATATTTGCTCCCAAAATTGAGGCAGTTAGTAAATCTCTTATAAAACCTAAAATTCTAGAAAATAAAATACCACTACTATTTGTAAAAATTGATTTAATTAACATTTTGATATATTAGCCAAATCTTGCTTTAGAGGTTCAAAGAAATTATTGTATAATTATATAAAATTTAAATAAGGAATGTTTTGTTTTGAGTTATGAAGAGATTTTTATTTTAGGTTGGTTAGCAAATATTTTTATGATATTTGCAAATATTCTAGTTGTTTTAATGGTTGTGAAGACAAATGATGCTGAAAAATTAAAAGAGCAAAGTATTCAATTAAATGAATTAAAAAAAGAGTATGATAAATATTATCCATATCATAAACAAATGACATTGTTAGCTTATATGCTTCCTTTTACAGGCTTTTTCAAAGTAGGCTTTAAGTTATTTGAAATGTTTTTATTTTTATCAAAAAATAAAGAAGCAAATGTCTATAATTTTATTGAATATAAATATACAAAAGAGATACAAAAAGCTAAAAACTCTTAATTAAGTATCTCAAAATCGCTTTTTTTATAAATTACAAGTTGTGGTTTTTGTCTAAAGTAGCCAATATGAGCTTTTTTTAAAAGAAGTTTCGTATTGTCTTTTGGAATTAGTTCTTTATCTTTAAAGTATATACTGATTTTATTTTTATTGAAATATGCATATCTTTTTTTATAAGTAACTTTTAGTTCTTTTATTATTTCATTTTGAAATTTTATATTATTTAAATCTTTTGTATTATTTAAATAATATTCATCAATATTATCAAGTTTATTTTTTTCATTTATAATTGCAAGGCTTTTTATCTCTTTTAATCCATGAAAACTCTCAATTGAAAAGATTTTTAGGTCATATTTATAAAACTCTTTTAAATTTTTAGCATTATAAACAAAAATTGCACGATTGTTTTTTTGTTTTATAATAGCGCTTTTATCATTTTTATATATTACTACTGCATCTTTTATAATTAGAGGTTTATTTATATTATTTACTTTATACAAATCTTTTATTGAAGTTACATTTTGAGCTTCGTTTTCATATGAATTTACATTAAAACTTGCGATTATAGGAAGGTGATCTGAATAACCTTTATTTTGATGTACTCCTCTTTTTACTTCCCAATTGTTTATTTTATTATTTTTATATAAATAATTTGGTTTAAAAACTTTAAAACTTCCATTTATGTAAGATATTTTTTTTCCATCAAATAAAGAGTAGGGTAAAAGCATATTATCAGGTGTTGTATTTCTTCCTCTATATTTATAAGAGAATCTTTCTTGATATGCTAACTCTAACCAAAGATTATAATGAGCTCTTTTTTCTTCTGTTTTAATAGATGTTTTATTTATAAATGTATTATCTTCATTTATAGTATTTAAAATATCATTTATTCCTGTGATATTTAAACTATCATCAAGATTTTTATTTAAATAAAGTGTTTGTTTTTCATCATAATTTGAATTTAAGTCACCCAAAATTATATAATCATAATCTTTTGGTAGTTCTTTTATTCTATTTAAAAGTGTGTAAGCATATTTTATTCTATAGCTCTCTTGTGCTTTTTTTGAAGGCCAATGGTTATTGAAAATCTTAAATTTTATATTTTCATAATAAAAGGTTGTTTCCATAATGGGTCGAAAGATTTTATTATTAAATTTTACAGAAATTTTTTTATTGTGCAAGATTTTTATATCACTTAAAAACCCAAGACCAACTGCGCCATTTTTATATTTAAAAAGTGATGTATATTTATATCTTGGAAGTTGTTTTTTTAAATCTTTTAAAACTTGTATTGATTCAATTTCTTGTAATGCAATAATATTTGCATCCAAATCTTTTAGAACTTTTGCTAGATTTTTTATTTTGGTATTATATGTATTTTTATTCCAATTTGATTTTGTATTTGGTATGTATTGTTTGTATTCAGTTTTATCATATTTTAAATCAAAAAGGTTTTGAACATTATATGATGCAACTTTAAACTCATTTGCAAAACAAAAAGATAATAAAAATGTAAATAAAAATAGATATTTTTTCATGTTTAGTTTATTGATAATAAAGTAGAGAGTTCTCTACTTTATTTTTTTGTATTTTGTCTTGATTGGTATTCTTGTGGATGTTTACATACTGGACACATTTTTAAAGCTTTTTTGCCTCTGTGTACATGTCCACATACTTCACAAATCCACTCTTCATCATCATCTTCACTTTCAAACTCTTTTCCTGATTCTAATCTTTGAAGAAGTTCTTTATACATGTTCTCATGTTCAATTTCGATTTTTCCAATCATTTCTAACATTTTAGAGATTTGTCTATGTCCTTCTTCTTTTGCAATTTCTGCAAAATCTGGATACATAGTTTCATTTTCATAATTTTCACCTGCAATTGCAATTTTCAAATTGCCAATAGTATCTTCAAACTCTTTGCCTGTTAATAACTCATTACAGGCTTTAAGTTCAAGTTTTGCATGCATTTTTTCATTGTTTGCAGCTCTTTGGAAATGTTCTGCAATATCTCTATATCCCTCTTTTTGAGCAATCTTTGCAAAGTATTCATATTTGTTTCTTGCCATTGATTCACCAGCAAAAGCTTTCATAAGATTAACAGCAGTTAAATTCTGCGTAATCATCTCCATTTTTTCACCACAGCAGTGTAGTTCACCACCACCTACTGTTTGTACTTCAACAACATTTCCACATTTATTACACTTATAAGATTCATACTGTCTCATTTTATCTCCTAAAATATTTTATATAATGTTTAGATGAATATTCATCATTAGTGATTATAATTCATCTAAACTTAAAAAAGACAATATGATTAAGAAATAGATGATTTAATCATCCAAATATTTTTTTCTAAATGTGCAATATTATCATCAGCAAATGCTACTGTTGTATTATCACCATTTTCATCTGCAAGTTCTGAAAGCTTTTTAAACTCTTTTAAGAATTTTTCAAAATCTTCTAAAATATTTGACAATACATATTTTGCATCAAAATCTGTTTTTTTATCTTCTTTAATAAATGAGTTTTCAGTTATTTCACTTATTAAAATTAAAGGTTTTTCATTTAATTGAAGCAATCTCTCTGCTGCATCATCATAAATTGTACTAAATTCACCATATAGTTTTTCAGTCATTTCATGAATTGCAAAAAACTGTAAACCTTTTATATTCCAGTGATAGTTATGAACTTTAGTATACATTACTAAAGAACTTCCTTGTATTAGTTTTAACTGTTTTAATAGCTTTTTCATCTTCTTCTCCTTTAGATAATTTTTTTCTTTAGATAAATTATATCAATAAAAACTTAAAGGAAAATTATTTTCCTTTAATAGTTTTTAATACTTATCTAATTTTTTTATTTTTTTAAATAAACTTATAATAACAAAAAAATTGGGAAATTAAAAGATATATATAGTAATATTTCACGAAAGGTATAAAAGGGTACAAAAATGATTAATTATACAACTTTATTGAAAGAGTATGATTTAAAAGTTACTCCTCAAAGAGTAGCAATAGTTGAAGAGCTTTATTCAAATGGTCATATGAACATTGATGACCTATATAAAAAATTATTAGAAAAGTTTCCATCTATTTCTTTAGCAACTATTTATAAAAATATAAATGCAATGATAGAAAAAGTATTTTTAAATGAAGTTAAAATACCAAATGCAAAATCAGTTTATGAATTAGTAAAGGATGAACATTCACACTTAGTATGCTCATCATGCGGAAAGATAGAAGATGTTGATTTAGATATTTCTAATTTAGTGCAAGAAGCAACTTCTTCAAAAAATTATACTATAAATCAAGCAAGTATTATTTTTGCTGGAGTTTGTCCAGATTGTTCAAAGTAGTTTAGTTTAAACTAAACTATTTTGAATTACAAGTGCTAATACTACAAGTAGTGCAATACCAGCAGATTTATTATAAAGTTTATTTGCTGTTATAAATACAAGCATTAATGATACTATAAATGCAGCTGCTATATCAAAAAAGTTTTTAGATAAATCTACATTTAATACACTTATAATAGAACTAACACCTAAAACCATAGTAAAGTTTGCTACATTTGAACCAATAATATTACCAATTGCTAAATCAGCATTATTTTTAAGTGCAGATTTAATAGAAATTGTAAGTTCAGGTAAGCTTGTACCAAAGGCAATTAAAAATAGTCCAATAGCCCATTCACTAATTCCAAATGTTCTTGCAATATTTGATGCACTATCAATTGCAAAATCAGCACCTACTACAACAAAAACAAATCCTATTAATAAAAGTACAATACTTTTTTTCCAATCAAACTTCTCTTTAGTAAGTTCTTCATCTATTTGTTCAACTTGGTTTGAACCAATTAAAAATAAAACATATCCTGCCATTAATAATAAAAATAAAATTCCATCAATAGCATTTAATTTTCCATCAATTGCCATAAGGATAAAAATTAATATTGGAAATAGTGACCAAGCAGAATCTTTTGCAAATAAATCCCTATCTGGAGATATTTTTTTTGCAACTAAAAATACTGCACCTAAAACAAGGGAAATATTAAATATAGTACTTCCTACTACATTTGCAACAGCTATATCTGCATTACCTTTAATAGCAGCAGACATTGATACAGCCATCTCAGGTAAACTTGTTCCTACTGCTACTAAAGTTGCCCCAATAACAAAATGTGAAATATTATAATGAAGTGCGATTTTTTCACTTTGTTGTATAATAAATTCAGCACCATAAATAAGTGCAGCCATAGAGATAACAAAAATTAAAAAATCCATTTTTACGAGTTCCTTACAATTAAACTATTTGGTAAATTATACTTTTTGATTAGTTCTTCTTCTTTTAATCTATGTTCACCATTGTCAACTTCATGGTCATATCCTAAAAGATGAAGAAGACCGTGTATAAATAAAAGAGTAAATTCATCTTGTGTTGAGTGATTATACTCTTTTGCTTTTTCTTGAACAAATTCATTTGATATAACAATAGAACCTAAAGGCATATCAGGCATATTAAACTCTAAAGGAAAGCTTAACACATCAGTTGGCATATCTTTTTGTCTATACTCTTTGTTCATTTCTTGAATTTCACCATTATTTGTGATAATTAATTCAATATCTTTATTTGTTAAATTCGAAGTAATTTTTTCAAGTTTTTTTAAATCTACTTCAAACTCTACACGATTGTCTAAATCAATCATTAATTGTCCTATTTTTTTTGAAATAATATCTAAAATAGATTGAAATAAGATTAAAAAAATATTTCAGCAAGATTTAACTTGATAGTTGTTAGGTTTAAGAAGTTACCAAAAAAACAAAATTTAAAACAAGGAGAACATTATGACTAAAAAAGAGCTTTATCAGAAAAAAATTGAGGGTAGACTTGAAGAGTTAAAAGATGAAATTGTTATTTTAAAAACAAGAGTTGATAATGCAAAAAATGATGTACAACTTGAATATTTAAATCAAATAGAAAAACTTAAAAAGTTAGAAAAAGAAGCAGAAGAAAAACTTAGTGAATTCAAACAAAAAGGTGATGATTCTTGGGAGAGTTTTAAAGAATCAGTTGAACACAATTGGGATAAACTAAGTGATGAGATAACAAATTTAAAGAAAAAATTTAAAGATGAGGAGTCTTCAAAATGAGAATATTAAAACTATTTTATTTTTTAGTTGTCAGTTTTGTTGTGATTGCTATTCCTTTAAGTGCAAATGATATTACTATTAAGGATATTAAGCAAGATACAAAAGAGTTAGTAAGTACAATTAAAAACTACTCTTTTGATAAAAAAGAACAACTAGTAAAAAAGAGTGAAAAGAGTTTAGAAAGACTAGATGAGCGAATTAATACTCTAGAAAAAAAAGTTGATAAAAACTTTACAAAAATGAGTACAAAAGCAAAAGAAAAATCTAGAGAAACTTTAAAACAGTTAAGAAAGCAAAGAGTTGAATTAGCTGAAAATTTAGGTCAATTAAAATCTAGTTCTTTAGATGCTTGGCAAACTATTAAAAATGGTTTTGAACAAGCTTATAAAAGAGTTGAACTTTCTTGGCAAAAAGCTGAAAAAGAGTTGGAAAATGTAGATAAATAAAATTAAAAGCTCCCTTGAGCTTTTAATTATTAAAAAAGTTCTAACATTTTTGTAACTTCATCAACAGCAAAAACTTTTATTTCAAGTTTTGTTGATGGCTTTTGTGCACATATTGCTTTTTTTATTCCTTGTGCTTGAGCCTCTTTTAATCTCATATCTATTGAATATACATCTTTTATCTCACCTGTTAATGAAACTTCACCAATAAATGCAGATTCTTTTGATAATGGTCTATCTCTAAAAGAGCTTATAATACTTGCTATTACTGCTAAATCAGCAGAACTCTCTTTTATTCTTATTCCTCCACTTATATTTACAAATACATCATAATGGTTTAATGGTAAATCAATTTTTTTCTCAAGTAGTGCTAAGAGCATATTTAATCTATTTGCATCAAAGCCTGTCGCACTTCTTTTTGGATTTGGATGGGTACTTTCTGTAACTAAAGCTTGAACTTCAAGAATAAGTGCACGACTTCCTTCCATAGCAACTGTCAAAGCAGAACCACTTTGTGGTTTTGATTTATCAAAAAATTTTGAGGCTATATCTTTTGCACTAACTAATCCCTCATTTGTCATTTCAAAAATACCAATTTCTGATGTTGAACCAAATCTATTTTTAAAACCTCTTAGCATTCGTATCTCTTTACTTGCATCACCTTCAAAATATAAGACAGTATCAACCATATGCTCTAATACTCTTGGACCTGCAATTGCACCATCTTTTGTAATATGTCCAATGATAAACATAGCAATATCAGTATCTTTTGCTTTTCTCATAAGTTCAAAAGTAATCTCTCGTACTTGTGAAACTGAACCAGGAGCTGAAGTTAAAGCTGCTGAATAAATTGTTTGTATAGAGTCAATAATTACTACTTCATAATTTTCTCTTAATAACTCATCCATTATCTCTTCAAGTTTAATTTCACTTAATAAATATAAGTCATCATGATTTGCTTCAAGTCTATTTGCTCTTAGTTTTATTTGTCCCGCACTCTCTTCTCCTGAAACATATAAAACTTTTTTGTTGCTTTGTGCGATATTTCCAGCTACTTTTAGAAGTAAAGTTGATTTTCCAACACCTGGACTTCCTCCAATTAAGGTTAAGCTTCCAGGAACTATGCCTCCTCCTAAAACTAAGTCAAATTCACTATTGTTTGAAGTAAACCTTGTGATATCATCTTGTTTGACTTGAGTAATTGATTTTGCTTTTGATGTTGTTGATACTAGTTTTGTTGTTTTTTTTAAAACTTCTTGTTGTTCTTCATTTAACTCAATAAAACTGTCCCAAGAACCACAATTGGGACATTTACCTAGCCATTTTGTTGCTTGTTCTCCGCAGTGTTGACATTCAAATAAAGATCTTTTCTTTTTTGCCATTTTATAATACCTTTAGCTTTTCTATATGAAATAATACACAAAAAAATCTTATTAGAAATAAAATATTTCAAATTGTAATAAAATGATATTGTCATTAAATTGTTACACTTTTGTTACAAACTGAACCATAACTTATAAATTATTATTAAATTTTTAAATTTAAACTAAAATTTAATTTCAATACATATATCATACACAAACTAGGAGGAAAGAGATGGCGATGTTTAATAGTATAAAAAGCAAACTGTTAACACTTGTAGTATTACCAGTATTTGTTGCAATACTGATTACTACTATTATTACGGTAAACTTAACATATAAAAATAGTGAGGAGACAATTAAAGATTTTGAGAACTCTGTAGTAAATGAAAAAAAAGAGTTACTTAAAAATCAAATAATGACTATACATACAATAGTTCAGGGCATTATAAATAGTAGTAAAACAAAAGAAGAAGCAAAAAAGAGGGTTATAGATGTTATATCAAAAGCAAGATTTCTAGATGGCAGTGGATATTTCTTTGCATATGAAAAAAAGCAAGATGGATACTATTTTGGGTTTCATAGTACAAAGCCTGAACTAAATGGTACAAAAACTGATTTATCAAAGACTGATATTAAAGGTTTTGCATTTAGAGAAGCTTTAGTTAAAAATGCAAAAGATGATACGCACTTTGTTGAATATTTTTATAAAAAACCAAATACTACTAAATTAATAAAGAAAATGGCTTTTTCAAAAAATATAGATAAATTTAATTGGACTTTAGTTACTGGAATTTATCTTGATGATATTGAAGAAAAAGTAAGTAAAATTGAAAAAAGAGTTGATGATAATGTAAGTAGTTTGATTATTACGCTTATTTCGATAATTGTTGTTATATTAATAATCTTAGTTTTAGTAGTTTCATATATTTCAAAGGTATCATTGATACAGCCTTTAGAAGTTTTTGAAAAAGGCTTACTTTCATTTTTATCTTTTTTAAATAAAGAGAAAAAAAGTGTTGAACTTATTGAAGTTACAACAAAAGATGAAATAGGAAAAATGACAAAACAAATAAATGAAAATATCAAAAAAATCAAGCAAACAATTGAACAAGATGATATCGTTTTACAAGATGTATCAAAAGTTGTTAGTGATGTAAGTTCAGGTATTTTATCAAATAGGGTTAAAGCAACAACTTCAAATGCAGTTATAAATGAACTAACTGAAGATTTAAATATTATGATTACTAATTTAGAAACAACAATTATGCATACAATTGAAGTTTTAAAATCTTATGAACAAAGAGATTTTACAAAAGTTACTAATATGTCATGTAAAGGGCATCTTTGTACTTTAATGAGTGGGGTTAATAACCTAGGAATTGAAATTTCAAAGATGCTAAATATTAACTTGCATAATGGAGAAATATTAAGTGAAAGTTCAGATACTCTCTCTTCAAATATGAATAGACTAACAACAAGTGCAAATGAACAAGCAGTCTCTTTAGAGCAAAGTGCTGCAAATCTTGAAGAAATAACACAAACTATGAGAGAAAATAGTAAATATACAAATGAACTTGCAAAAAATTCAAACTCTTTAAAAGATGAAGTATCAAAGGGTAAAGAGTTATCAAGAAAAACAACAAATTCAATGGAAGATATAAATAATCATGTTCAAGCAATTATTGAATCAATAACAATTATTGATCAAATATCTTTTCAAACAAATATTCTTTCACTAAACGCAGCAGTAGAAGCTGCAACTGCTGGTGAAGCTGGAAAAGGCTTTGCTGTTGTAGCTGCTGAAGTTAGAAATTTAGCAAATAGAAGTGCCCAAGCTGCAAGTAAAATTAAAGAGTTAGTTGAAAGTGCAACAATTAGTACTACTAGTGGTAAAGAAGTTGTTGAGCAAATGTATAAAGGCTTTGAAAGTTTAAATGAAAATATTATACATACAACAAAAATAGTTGAAACTGTAACAACTAATTCAAGTGAACAGATGAAAGGGCTAGAGCAAATTAATAGTGCAATTTCACAATTAGACAATACTACACAAGAAAATGCTTTAATCGCAACACAAACAAATGAAGTGGTAAAAACCGTTGAGGGTATGTCTAAAGAGATTGAAAATGAAGTCAAAAAGAATAAATTTATTCAAAAATAAAGATCGTTAAATATTTCATGTCAAAGTAATTCTGATAGGAGAAATCCTATCAGAGTTAAACTTTAAGTTCATCTAGCAAAGGGTTAAGTTCCAATTTTATTATTTGGAAATGCTCCTTTTTCTCTTACTGTGTAATCTTTTAAAATATTAAAAGGAATTCTTTAATATTAAGTATTTCAATATTCTCTTTTGTACTACTATTATCTTCAGTGATTATGGTACATTTTATATCTTTTTGCAATTTTAGTTCATCAATTGTTTTTGTAAATGGAGTTACTTCACGAGTGAGAGTTTTTTCTTCTTTTATAGACTTGCTTACTTGTATAAGTTCTACTATTGTATTGTTAAAGCTTACTAAGAAATCTATTTCAAGATTATTAGATGTTTTATAGTAGTGTACTTCATATCCTCTTCGTTTAAGTTCTAAAAATACAACTGTTTCAAGATCATCTCCTCTTGTTTGTGTGTTTGGTACTCTAAATATATTTGAAAGCCCAAGATCACACGAATAGTATTTTTTATCATTAACATTTTGTTTTTTAAGTGAAAAATCAAACTTTTTTATCTCATAAATCATATATGCTTTTTTAAGATATTCTATATAATCTCTTGCCATATCAAAAGATATTCTAAAATTGTTTTTTAGTTTCGTAGTACTTTGTATTATTCCACTGTTGCTTAGTAAATATGCAGCTATTTCTTCTAAAGTATAAAAGTTTTTAAGTTTAAATCGTGCAACTACATCTTTTAAGAGTATTGAGTCTTTGTATGTTGTTAGAAGCTCTTTTATTTCATTTGCTTCATACTCTAAAGTTTTTGGAAATCCACCAAACTTGATATAATTTTCTAAGTATCGATTTAGCTCTATTTTTTTATCTACTAAATCAAGCTTATTATTTACGCTCGTATTATTAAAATTTATAAACTCATTAAAACTTAATGGAAACACATCTACACTGATATATCTACCACTAAGAACAGTTGCTATTTCACTACTTAGCATTGAAGAGTTTGATCCTGTAATAGTTAAAAATGATTTTTTTAATTCATACTCTTTATTGACCCACTTTTCCCAGTTTGGGATGTTTTGAATTTCATCTAAAAAAATATAGGGTTTTGCCAATGGATTAAGATATTCTAAATAAGTGTTTTTAATATTTTCGAGTAAATTTACATCTAAATGGTTTAAAAATCTAGGGTCTTCTAAGTTTACTAATAAAATATTTTCTTTAGGAACCCCATTGTTGATAAGTGTTTTTATTTGATTGAGCATTAATGTAGACTTTCCACATCTACGTATTCCTTTTATAACAACAATTTCATCTTTAGATATAAATTTTGCTATTTTTTTATCATAAATTGGTCTATTTTTTACTCCTGTTATATCTTTATTCCAATAGTTCCAATCATTTAATACAGATATTATCTCAGACTTATCCATCAATTACTCCTAAAATTATATGTTATATCATACAATATTTATTATAATTAAAAGATTAATCATATTAAAAACTTAAATAATTGTTTGAAAGAAGTATAATTTAATTTAAAAATTGGCACGGAATTTTTAGTACTTCTCAAAAATAGTATCTTTTTTAAGATACTATTTTAATTTTCATTTAAAATCTAACTTATAAATAAATCAAAAGTACTCTTTTATCATAATTTTGTTATTATTTAATATTTAATGGAGATTATTATTGAATAAAAACAGTTATTTTATGCAACTTCATAAAGCGCTTAATAGTTACTCCACTATTAGTGATGAAACTTTTGATGAATTTAAAAAGTTTTGCACATTAAATGTGATAAAAAAAGGTGAAACATTACTTTACTTAGGTGATAAAGCAAAATATATTCATTTTATATGTAAAGGTTTATTAAGAACTTATTTTTTAGATGAAAATGGTGCTTTATATAATAAAAATCTTTTTTTTGAAAACTTCTTTTCTGCATCTGTTGTCTCATTATTAATAAAACAAGAGTCTTACTTAGGTATTGAAAGTTTAGAAGATAGTATTGTTATTGATATTGATTTTGAATTGTATAAAGAATTGATAAATAAAAATAATGAATTAAAAAATTTTTATATTGCATATATTGAAAAAAATTGGATTATTGAAAAAGAAAATATTGAAATATCACTAGTTATAGATGATGCAAAAAAAAGATATCTGAATTTTATTAATAAACACCCCAATATTGAAAGTAGGGTTGCACAACACCATATCGCTTCTCATATTGGTATATCAGCTACGCAATTAAGTAGAATTAGAAAAAGCATCAACATATGTAAATGACAAAAACTTTTTTATTTACTAAAATTTCAAAAAATCAAGGATTATTATTGAAAAATACTTCAACTTTACAAGCACATATGTATGTATTATTTGCTACTTTTTTAGTAGCAGGTTCATTTTTAGCTTCTCAAAAATTAGCAAATGCTGTTAATCCATTGTCTTTGACTTTTCTTAGATTTATTGGAGCTATAATTATTATGGCTCCATTTATTTTATTTAGAAAATCATTAAGAGATGGCATCTTAAAAACTTTGCCAAGAGCGCTTGTTATTAGTCTTTTTTATTCATTGTATTTTATGGGAATGTTTGAGGCTTTAAAATCAACAACTGTATTAAATACTGGAACTTTATATACACTTGTTCCTTTAATGACTGCAATTTTAGCACTATTTATATTTAAAGAAAAAATTAGTTTTAATAAATTACTTGTATATTTTATTGGTTTAATTGGAACCTTATGGGTTATTTTTAAAGGAAATCTTGAATTACTTTTATCTTTTTCTTTAAATGATGGTGATTATATATTTATAATAGGTTCTTTTTGTATGTGTTGTTACTCAATTTCTATAAAACTTTTATATAGAAATGACAACCCTTTAGTTCTTGTGTTTTGTACATTAATTGGTGGGGCAATTTGGATGGCACTTGGAATAATTATCTTTCAAAAACCACTAAATTGGGAATTAATTGAAGGTAGTTTGATTTATAATATGCTTTATTTAATAATTGGAACAACAATTATAACTTTGTTTTTATATCAAAAAAGTACTGTGATTTTAGGACCTACAAAAGTTATGTCATATATATATTTAAATCCTGTTGCTGTTGCTGTTTTACTTTTAATTATTGATCATAAAAGTATTGAAACTATAGTTATTCCAGGTATTATAATTACTTCTATTGCAACATTTTTATTACAAAAAAATAAAAGGCTTAAAAAATGATAATTTATATACATGGTTTTGGAAGTAGTGGACATGGAGGAAAAGCTTCTTTATTTAAAGAGTTTTTTAAAGATGATATTATAACTCCTTCTTTATCTTATGTTCCTACTTTAGCAATTGATACTTTAGAACAACTAATAAAAGCTTTTCAATCAAAAGGTGAAGAAGTAAAGCTAATTGGTTCATCTTTAGGTGGATATTACTCTATTTATTTAGCAAATAAGTATAACTTAAAAGCCGTATTAATAAATCCAGCAATCTTTCCATATAAAACATTAGATAAAATTGGTATGGCAAAGAACTATTTTGATGAAACATCTTTTGAAATAACTTCAAAACATATGCAACAACTAAAACAAATTGAAGTTAATAGTATAGAAAATGAAAAGAATTTTTTAACATTGCTTCAAACTGGTGATGAAATTTTAGATTATAAACAAGCTATTAAAAAACTTCCAAATAGCTATTTGGAAGTTTATGAAGGAGGGAATCACTCTTTTTATAATATAGAAAACTATTTTTTAAAAATTGATTCTTTTTTTAATAAATAGTAAGTCTTTACTTACTATTTACCATTTTTGATTTTATTTAAGTCAAGTCCTAAAGCTTTAAAGTTGCTTTCAACTGTATGTTTTTCTTCAAATACTTTAGAGTTATAATAACCCATTTCTTCTTTTGGTAGAAGTCTTTTCTTAAGATCAAAAGAGGCTCTTTCTTGTGCATTCATATATAAAACAACATCTGCTACATCTTGATCACTCATGCTATTTCCTTGTCCTAAAGGCATATTTGATTTAACCCATGCTGCTGCTTTATCTAGTTTACTCATTCCTGCACCTGTATTATAACTTAACCAATTTCCATTTGCATCTTTACCCCATAATGGTGGAAATGTTGCAAGACCTTCACCATTTGCTCCATGACATGATGCACATTGATTTTTATAGATCTCTTTTCCTGAAAGATAATTTTCATGAGTAGCATTTTTTTGTATTTTTTTGAAGTGTTTTACAGCTTTTGGATATAACTTAGTATTATGTTCACTCCAAGGACCTTTTTCATTCATTTTTATTTTACTACCCTCTGATAACCAAGTTATATAAGCAGCAATAGCAACACTTGCTTCTGTATCTATAATTGGTCTTTTCCCATTCATACTTCTCATAAAACAGTTGTTTGATCTATCTTGTAGTGTTTGAACTGTTTTTTCTCTTTTTGACCATGCTGGAAATGCTGCTGCTGTTCCAATCCAACTTGATATACCCTCTGCTGTACCTACTTTGCCATCTGCACCTTTTAAGTGACAACTTTTACATTGTAGTTTATTTCCAACAAAATCTTTTGTTAAAGGATGTGTATCTGTGTTATTTACAATATCTTCACCTAATTTAACTATTTTACCAACTTCTCCTGTTGGATAAGTTTTTGGTGCAGCCATTTCTTGTGCTGCAAATGCAAATGATGAAAACAAAGTAATTAATGCTGTTGTAACAACTAAATTTTTTTTATTCATGGTAGCTCCTTTTATTTATAAGTTATTATATAAATATAAAGTTACTTTTATGTTTACTTTTAATAGTATAAATTAAGTTTTAGTTAAGAAAGTATATGTGAAGCATGTACCATTTTCTTTTGTAGAGCTTAGTGCTATTTTAATATTATTTAATTCACAAATATTTTTTACAATATTCAAACCTATACCAAAGCCCCCTTTTATATGGTTTTCTTTATAGTATCTATTAAAAACTGTTTTAGTATCTTTTATAGGATTTGAGAAGTTATGTACACTAAAAATGGTATTATTTTTATCATCATTTTTTAAAGTTATTGTTATATTAGTATCTTTATAAGAGTATTTTATTGCATTTGAGATTGTATTATCTATGATTCTTTGTAGGTGAGTTCTATTTATATAAATATTAATATTATCTTTTATATTTAAGATAAATTTTAAATTTTTTGTAACACTTAAACTTTCAAATTGATCAACCCTTTGTTTTAAAATATAGCTAAAATCAACTTCTTCTTTATTATATTTCACGCTTTTTTGTTTAATTAAGTATTCTATATCTTCATAAACTAAAAAAAGATTTTTAACAGCATTTATTGAGCGATTTATCTCTTTTGTATTTGCTTGTTTTTCATCTAATATCTCTAAGTTTAACTGTATTACACCCAAAGGAGTTTTTAACTCATGCATGGCATCATTGAAAAAAGCATCTAAATATTCATTTGCTTTTTTATATGGTTCAATACTTGCTTTTATAATTAAATATATAGATATGAATACAAATAATCCAATAGATAAAATAAGTACTAAAATCTTTAAATATATCTCCTTATAAGAGAGTTCTTTTTCAACTTTTAGATATTTTGCATTTAATCTATTTTTTGCTAACTCTACTTCTATGCTTATTTTAGAGTTTTTATTGATATTTATATTTCTAGTTTTATATATAATCTTCTTTTCTTTTGATATTAGTGTTGCTTCAAATTTAAAAGATTTTGGAAAATTAAATGTATCGCTTTTTGAACTTGAAAAGTCATATATTGCTCTTTGTATTTTTTGTGCATGTTCTATTAGAAGTCTATTTTGATTATTTTTATAATTTTCCAACTCTAAGTTTGTATAAAAATATATTGGGATTGCAATAAATATAAAAAATATTGTTGTATAAAATAAAGATATTTTAAATATAAAATGTCTATTTTTCTCTATCAATTTTATATCCAATTCCTCTTTGATTTATTATAAAATCTTTTGAGGTTTTATCTCTTATTTTTTTAATACAAACTCTAATATCTGCTTCACAAATATATTTATCATCCCAAACTTCACTTCTTAATTTATCTATGCTTACAAATTGGTTTTTATTAGTAATTAAGCAAAAAACAACTTCTGCTTCTTTTTTTGTTAGCTGTATTAATTCTGAGTTTTTAAAGAGTTGTTTTTTTAAAATATCATAGGTAAAGTTAGATTTTAAATCTATTTTATCACTGTTTTCATTTGTATAAAAAAGTTTTAAAAGTTGTTCAACTCTATATTTTAACTCTTTTGGTGAAAATGGTTTTTTTATATAATCATTGCAACCAAGTTCATACCCCAAGCTTAGATTATTTATATCAGTAAGTGAAGTAATATAAATAACAGGTGTATTATCACCATTTTCTCTTATATTTTTTACAACTTCATATCCATTTATATTTGGAACTCTAATATCCAAGATAAGTAAATGGTATTTATTTTCATATATTGCACTTAAGGCATCTTCTCCATCATCAAAATCATCAATTTCATATCCTAAAGATTCTAAATACTCTTTTATGCTAAGTTTGTATTCTAAATCATCTTCAAGTAGTAAAAGTCTCATTTTATCTCTACCTTTTTGTTACTATTGATCTCTTCATAATTAAAAGAGTTATTTAAATTTATTTGATTTTTATTTAAAATTGATGTAAAAATATAACCTAAATGTTTATTGTTTAAATCATAATATGAAAAGTAAGCAAAGGAGTGTTTTTTTGTTGAAATATATCCATAATCTTTCAAATCATTCAAATTTAAATCTTTTAAATCATCAATATTTACACTATTTACTAAAACATAATCTTTTATTTTGGGATTATCTTTTAAGTTTGTAGCAATATTTAAATATTTTTTATTTAATAATACATAAAGAGTACAGCCTTTTTGTTTTAATTGTTTTGTAAGATAATTAAAACCAACAATAACTTCAAGTGAACCCATATATTTTCCATTGTTTTTTATAGCAGATATGGCTTTTATATTTAATCTTTTACCAAGTTCTATTGAAACAATTGGTTTTTTTTCTTCTTTTACTTTTACAAGTCCTTTTCTAAAACTTGAAAGAGGTATATCTTTTATGCTTAAATCCCAACTTCTTAAATATGTACTTAAATCTTTGTTATGAATTTGAACTTCTAAATTACTATTTTGAAGTTTTTTCAGTGTTTTTATTTTTCTATTTACTACATTAAAAGTTTCAACTCTATTGTTATTTAAAAAGCTGTTTACAATCTCTTTATCTTCTGATAATAAAATAGATAATGATAAAGCATATCTTTTTTGTTCTTCAAAGAGATTTTTAGTAGTATTTAAAGAGTTTTCTAGTTTATTTAATAAATCATCGCTATTATTTAAATGTTTTAAAAAATAAAATGTTAGTAAGATAAAAAATGAGGTTACAAATACAATTATTATTAAGTATTTATTTGCTTTAAAAAATTGCAATATTCACCTCATGTTTTATGTTTTATTGTTCTTTTGTATAGATTTCATCCAATAAACTATCAACAAATTCATCGGGACTAAACTCTATTAAATCATCTTGTTTTTCCCCAACACCCACATAAAATATTGGTAGTTCAAGTCTGTTTGAGATAGAAAATAAAGCTCCACCTTTTGCTGTTCCATCAAGTTTTGTTACAATAATTCCATCAACTTGAACCATCTCATTAAAAGCTTGTGCTTGAGAAATTGCACTATTTCCTTGTGTTCCATCTATTATAAGTAATTTTTGATGAGGAGCACCCTCATATGCTTTATTACAAACTTTTACAATTTTCTTAAGTTCATTATTTAGATTTGTTTGAGTTTGCAATCTTCCTGCTGTATCAATAATAACATTATCAATTCCTCTTGCAACAGCAGATGAAATTGTATCAAATGCAACAGCACTTGGATCATGTCCTTGTTTTGTTTTTATAATTGGAACATCAATTTTATCAGCCCAAGATGAAAGCTGTTCAATAGCAGCCGCTCTAAATGTATCTCCTGCACCTAAAATAACACTTTTATTCTCTTTTTTTGATTTTGTAGCAAGTTTTGCTATTGTTGTTGTTTTACCTGCACCATTTACTCCAATTATCAGTCTTACAAATGGTTTTGGAAGGTTTGATAAATCTACATTGGGAGCATGTTCAAAAAGCATCACAAGTCTGTGTCTTAATTGTTTTCTTGTAATCATCTCAGGAAGTCCATCCATAGCTTTTTCTATTATTTCGTATTCAACATCTGCTTCAATTAAAAGTTCTTCAATGTCATCAAAACTTATCTTCTCTTTTTTATGGGGAACTACAGTTTTAATATTTGCAAAAGTTTTTTCTAAAGCTTTTGAGAAAAAACCTTTGTGTTCTTCTTCATTATTATCTTGAATTTTTTCTTCATCTAAAGCTTTTTGAGTAGTTTGTTCAACTTCTTCTTTTGCTATTTCTTCATTATTGTCTTCTTCTTTTTTTTTCTTAAAAAAACTAAACATTATTTTTCCTCAAGCTCTTTTTTTATATCTGTTTCTATCATCTCTTCTGGAATAACACCTGTGTATTTTTGTTTAATGTTTCCTTTTTTATCAATTAAAAACATTGTAGGAATAGTTTTTATCTCTCCTAATGCACTTGCTAACTTATAGTTTTCTTCACTATTTACTATTTTGTATTGAATATTGTATTTATTTTTAAATGATTCTAAAGCTTCATTTGTAGTTTGTTTTTCATTCTTTTTATCCAAACTTACAGCAACAATTTCTAAATCTTTTGGATATTTATTTATTAAATTATTTAAATGAGGTATCTCTGCTATACAAGGATTACACCATGTCCCAAAAAAGTTTAGTAATACTATTTTTTTCTCTGGTAAATCAAATATAAGCTTTTCACCTTCTTTATTAATTGTAAAAGTAGTTCCATCAATATTGTTTAATTGAAATTTAGTTTGTATCTTAGCTTCAGTTTTACCATCTTCATTTACTTTTGAATCACCACAACCTGTGAAAAAAAGTATAGATAAAATTGCTATAAATGCTATATTCTTAAACTGCATTTTAATTCCTTTTGGTAAAATAATTTGCTGGGTAAGAATTTTATCCAAGTAAGGCTTAAATATGAAAGAGAGTCACAAGCGTGATTTTAGAAAATCGTGTATTAAAAGATTAGAATTTGAGAGTCGTTTTTCAAAGATTTATAAAGATAAAAAAGTAGTAAAAAATTTACATATATTAATAAAACAATATAAAGCAAAAAGAGTACTTTTATATATTCCAATGGGAATTGAAGTTGATGTTTTACCACTTATAAATAGACTTCGCAAAGAGAGGGTGTGTGAAGTTTATGTTCCTTATATGATAGGAGATAGTTTTAAAGCAGTTAAATATAGATTACCATTGAAGAAAAAAAAGTTTGGTATAAAAGAGCCACCAAATTCTAGCTTCAAAGCAAAAAAGATTGATTTAGCAATAGTTCCAGTAGTGGGAGTGGATGGACTATGTAAAAGAATTGGCTTTGGAAAAGGGATGTATGATAGGTTCTTTTACCGTTTAGGCTATACTCCATGTATAGTTTTTACTCAACTTAAACTTTGTAAAACGCCAAAAATATTATCTAATGATTACGATATTCAAGCTAATTATATAATTACAAATTAAGGTTTTGAATATGGATTTAATAATGATGGAATCAATTGTAGTAGGTGTGATAACAGCACTTCTTACAGCTTTGATTAGTGTATTAATAGTAAAAAAGTTTTATAGTGCTAAGTTTGATATTTTAATTGAACAAGCAAAAGCAAAAGCAAAAGTTATTGAGCATGAAGCAGAAGTAATATTAAAAGATGCTCAAGTTAAAGCAAAAAGAGATTATGACAAAGAGTTTAGAGCAGCAAAAAAAGAGTATGATGATATGCTTTTTCAAATTGAAAAAAAAGAAAAAGAGCTAAATAAGCATTTAGAATCTGAACTTAAAGTTATAAAAGAGCAAAAAGCTGAAATTGTGGAAAAAAATAAAAAAATAACTACAATTAAAGAAGGCTTGAAAAAACAACAAAAAACTTATGATGAAAAAATAAGTAAAGCAATAAAAGTTTTAGAAAATGCTTCTGGACTTACTCTTGAAGAGGCAAAAGAGCTTATGCTTGAAAAAGTAAAAGAAGATAGTAGAGCTCAAATAGCCTCTATTTTTAGAAAACAATATAAAGCAGCAGAAACTAACGCAAAAGAAGAGATAAACAATATGCTATCTCAAGCAGTTACAAGATATGCAGGTGAGTTTGCTGCTGAGAGATTAATCAACAATTTACCATTAAGTGATGAAGAAACTAAGGGAAAAATTATTGGTAAAGAAGGAAGAAATATAAAAGCTTTAGAGATGCTTTTAGGAGTGGATATTATTATTGATGATACTCCAAATACAATCACTATTTCTTCTTTTAATCTATACAGAAGAGCAATAGCTACAAGAACTATAGAAGAGTTATTAGAAGATGGAAGAATTCAACCAGCAAGAATAGAAGAGATTTACAAAAAAGTAAAAAATGAGTTTGATAAAAATATCTTAAAAGAGGGTGAAGATGTTATATTAGAACTTGGAATTACTTCTATGCATCCTGAACTTGTTAAACTTGTAGGAAGATTAAGATATAGAGCTTCATATGGTCAAAATGCTTTAAAACATACTTTAGAAGTTGCAAATTTAGCTGGATTGTTAGCTGCACAAATGGGTGGAGATACAATTTTAGCAAGAAGAGCAGGACTTTTACATGATATTGGAAAAGCTTTAACTCATGATATGCCAGGTTCACATGTGCATTTAGGTGCAGAAATGTGTAAACGCTATGATGAAAATGAGACTGTAATCAATGCAATTTATGCTCATCATGGACATGAAGAACCAATAAATGTAGAAAGTGCAGCAGTATGTGCAGCTGATGCTTTAAGTGCTGCAAGACCTGGGGCTAGAAGAGAAGTATTAGAAAGCTTTTTAAGAAGAGTAGAAGAGGTTGAAAATATTTCAACTAGTAAAACAGGTGTGTTAAATGCATTTGCAATTAACGCAGGAAGGGAAGTGAGAGTTATCGTAAAAGCAGAATTGATAAATGATGATGAAGCGGTACTTCTTGCAAATGAAATTGCACAAGATATTGAAACAAAAGTTCAATATCCTGGCGAAATTAAAGTTAATGTTATTAGAGAATCAAGAGCAGAAAGTTATGCTAGATAAATAACTTAAAAATATAATCTTATGCAAAATGCATAAGATTATATATATAAAAATAAAGCTATTAAAATAATTCCTAAAAGAGTTAAATAAACTCCCCTTTGTCTAAATCCATTTTTCCCTTTAACCATAAAAATAGCAGATATTGCTAAGAAAAAAAGTATTACTGAATATGTCAATGAAAGGTATAACCATTTGTCTTGTGATGATGATTTATGGGCATCAATAAAAGGCTTAATAAAAGTAGGGTAAGCGCTAATAGAGTATATTACCTCTCCACTATTTTTATAATAAGTTATGGTTTTCAAATCTTTTTTTCTAGAAATTTGATATTTTATATATGTATCTGTATTTTCTATTTGTTTTAGTGAATCAATAACTGATTTTTTAACTACATGACTTGGTAAATTTGATTTTTCTTCATTTTTTATAAAACTATCTATGAAACTATCTTCTGGATTTTTTAGATTTTTTTCAATTTTACTTGTAAGCATATACTCTTTTTCAAAAATATGTAGATCTCTAAATGATAACATAATCCCTGAAAGAGAATATACAATTGTAATTCCTATAACTAAATAACCTAAATCTCTATGCCATTTTCTAAATGTTTGTGATAAATTAAATTTTTTTTTCACTTCTTTTTTACTCCTTATTTTTTTTAATTGTACATTTTTTTTCTTAATGAATATTTATTCATTTATTAACAAAGTTTAAACAAAGACCATTTTATCTTGGGTGAACAACTTTTAAAGAAGGAATTGATATAATATAATATCAAATGTCAATTTACTAACTTAAAATACTTGGTGCTATTTTTAAATAGCAAAAATTTATATGGAGAAATTATTAATGGATAAAAACTTTAACTATTCAAGGTTAAAATTAGGAATTATAGGTGGGGGACAATTAGGTAGAATAATGTCTCAAAAAGCAAAAAAAATGGGTTTTCATGTGACAATCTTAGATCCAACACCTAATTGTCCTGCTGCTCAAGTTTCAGATAAACAAATAATTGCTGGATTTTATGATAAAGAGAAACTAACAAAAATAGTAGAAGAGAGTGATGTTACTACATTTGAATTAGAGCATATTGATACATCTGTTTTAAAAGAGTTATTTGATAAAGGGCACAATATACATCCTTCTCCTTATGTAATGGAGCTAATACAAAATAAATATGAACAAAAAAAACTTCTTGATGATAAAGGTATTGCTGTTCCTGCTTATAAAGATGTAAAAACTCAAGATGATTTAGCTTCTTTTGGTTTTCCTGTAATCCAAAAAACTAAATTTGGTGGTTATGATGGAAAAGGTGTTCAAATGTTAAAAACACCAGAAGATATGAAAGATTGTATAAAAACTGAATCATTTATTGAAGAATTAGTTGATATTGATAAAGAGTTGGCAATTATTGTTGCTAGAAATATTGAAGGTGAAATTAAATGTTACCCTGTAGTTGAAATGTTATTTGATGAAAGAGTAAATATTTGTGATAGTGTGATGGCTCCTGCTAGAATTTCAAAAGAGATTGAAGAAAAAGCCATTGAGGTATCTACACAATCAATTAAAGCACTTGATGGTGTTGGTATTTTTGGAGTTGAGTTATTTTTAACTAAAAAAGGTGAGGTTTTAGTAAATGAGATAGCTCCAAGACCTCATAATTCAGGTCATTATACAGTTGAATCATGTGCAACATCTCAGTTTGAACAGATAATTAGAGCTGTTACAAACTTACCTTTAGGTTCAACAAAACTTATATCTGCTTCTGTTATGGTTAATTTACTTGGAGAAGAGGGATATGAGGGTGAGCCATTTATTGAAGGAATTCATGAAGCACTTGCTATTCCTGAATTATCTTTTCATTTTTATGGTAAAAGTGTAACAAAACCATTTAGGAAAATGGGACATATTACTGTTTTAGATGATGATATAAATAAAGCTTTGGAAAAAGCAAATAAAGCAAAAAATATTTTAAAGATTAAAGGGAGCAAAAAAATATGAGTAAGCCATTAGTTGGAATTATTATGGGGAGTGATTCTGATCTTCCAGTTATGAAAGCAGCTGCACAAATGTGTGAAGAGTTTGGTATTGAGTATGAAGTTACAATAGTATCAGCACATAGAACACCAAAAAGATTAGTAAAATATTCAGAAAATGCAGAAAAAAGAGGACTTAGAGTAATTATAGCTGGTGCAGGTGGAGCTGCACATTTACCTGGTATGGTTGCCTCACTTACACCACTTCCTGTAATTGGTGTACCTGTAAAAGGATCTTCTTTAGAGGGTATGGATTCACTTTTATCTATTGTTCAAATGCCAGGAGGAGTTCCTGTTGCAACAGTTGCAATAAATGGTGCAAAAAATGCAGGAATATTAGCAGCACAAATACTTGGTGTAAAAAGCAAGGATACAAGAAAAAAAATCAAAGAGTATAAAGAAAAAATGCTTGATGAGGTACAAACAAAGATTGATAAACTAGAAGATGTTAAATACGAGCAGTATTTAAAAACTATGTAATTTAAATAGATAAGTTTTAGGAAATATGAAAAATAATAATATATTAACAACACAAATAATAGCAGGAAAATATAAAGGTAAAAAGATTGAACTTCCATCTCTTGATGTTACAAGAAGTTCAAAAGCAAGATTAAAAGAGTCATTTTTTAATGTATTGCAGTTTGATGTAATAGATAAGATTTTTATAGAAGCATTTGCAGGAAGTGGAAGCATAGGATTAGAAGCAATAAGTAGAGATGCTAAAAGAGCATATTTTATTGAAAAAGATAAAAACTCTTATTCAACATTAGTTAGAAATTGTAACTTAATAGAAGCAAGTAAGTGTCAAACAATGCATGCAGATACTTTTATTCAATTACCATCAATACTTAATAGTTTAAAAAATTCAAGTGATGAATTGATTGTTTATATTGATCCTCCATTTGATTTTAGAGATGGGATGGAAGATATTTATGAAAAGTCATTTGAAATTGTAAGAAATATTAAGAATGAAAATATTTATATGATTACTTTTGAACATGTAACAAGCTTAGAAATGCCAGAAGAATTAGGTCTTTTTAAACTTAAAAAAACAAAAAAATTTGGTAAAAGTTCATTATCATATTATATTTATAAATAAGAGTTAGCCAATGTTTAAAATTGCAGTTGTTTTACTTGTATCAATTATATTTATGGTATTTTTTCTTCCATATATTTATACTACATCTGCATATACATTAAATCCAAGTGAAATTTTGTCTTCTCCTTCTCTTTCTCATCCTTTAGGAACAGATAGATTAGGAAGAGATATTCTAGCAAGAGTTCTTCAAGGTGGACAAACTTCACTAATTATAGGGTTTTTATCTGCAATTATTACTTCATTGATTGGACTTTTTATTGGAATAAATGCTGGGTATTTTAAAGGTAAAATAGATAAATCAATAATAATTTTAATAGATTTATTTTTGACTTTTCCTACATTTTTTTTACTTTTAGCATTGGTTTCATATATTCAAGCTTCAACAATAATTTTAATTATTGTTATTTCAATAACAGGTTGGATGGGAATGGCAAGACTTATTAGAAGTGAAAGTTTTGCTATTTCCAATAAACCATATATAAAAGTTTTAAAATTAGCAAATGTATCAAATAGCAAGATTATATTTAAATATTTTGCTCCACTTTTAGCACCACTTTTTTTAATATCTTTTACTTTTACAGTAGGAGGTGCAATTTTAGCCGAATCTGGACTTTCATTTTTAGGACTTGGTATTAATCCTCCAAATATGTCTTGGGGTAGTTTATTAAGTGATGGAAAAGCTGTTATTGATATTGCTTGGTGGGTTAGTTTTTTTCCTGGTCTTATGATATTTCTTGTTACTTTTTCTTTAATTCAGATTTCAGATTTTTTACAACAAAAACTAAATACTAAAGATATTTTATAATAATCCTATCTTTTCTTTAAAGTAATTGAAACTTACAAATAACAATTAAATGATTTTTATGTTAGAATAGCAAAATTTTTTAAACGGAGATTTTAATTTGAATAGATTAACAAAAAGCGTGTTGCTAATAGTATTTTTACCCGTAATGCTATTGGCTGATAAGAATGCTAATGCAGAATTGTTTGGAGTGTGGACCTTACTTCCTCCTTTGGTTGCAATTGTATTAGCTTTTATTACTAGAAATGTGATTTTTTCACTATTTATGGGTATTTTTGTGGGAACATTTATGGTAAATGTGGTAGATGGAAATATTTTTCAAGCATTTGCAGGTGCGTTTGTGGATCTAGTTAGAAAGATGATTGGATCAATGGCTGACTCATGGAATGCAGGAATTATCTTACAAGTTCTTACTATTGGTGGGTTAATTGCTGTAATTACTAAGATGGGTGGTCCAAGAGCAATTGCACAAAAACTTGCAAAAAAGGCAAAAACACCTGCTAGTGCTCAAATATATACTTGGTTAATGGGGTTTTTTATCTTTTTTGATGATTATGCAAACTCTTTAATTATTGGTCCTATTATGAGACCTGTTACAGATAAGTTAAAAATTGCAAGGGAAAAGTTAGCATTTGTTATTGATGCAACTGCTGCACCAATTGCTGGTATTGCACTTATTTCTACATGGATAGGATATGAAATTTCACTTATAAAAGATGCTTATGTAATGATTGGACAACCTGATATAAATGCATATGCTATTTTTGTTGAAACTATTCCATATAGATTTTACAATATTTTAATGTTAGCATTTGTTTTCTTTTCTGCATATTTTTTAAGAGAGTTTGGACCTATGAGAACAGCAGCAATTAGAGCTGCTAATACAGGAAAAGTTTCAAGACATAAAAGACAAGAAGAACACTTAAATCAAGAATCATCAACACTTGCTCCTAAAGAACATGTTGAGTATTCAATGTGGAATGCTATAATTCCTATTTTTTCATTGATTATAGTAGCGTTTTTAGGATTTTATTTTAATGGAATGAGTTCTTTAGAGGGTGAAACATTAAAAGCTGTTCAAGCTAATCCATATGCATTTAGTTCAATTAGAGATTGTTTTGGTGCTGCTGATGCTTCTATTGTACTTTTTGAAGCTGCACTTTTTGCTTCAATTGTGGCTATTGCAATGGGAATGCAACAGAAAATATTTAATTTAAGTGAAGCACTTGAAACATGGGTATTAGGTGTAAAAGCTTTAGTTATTACTGCTGTTATTTTAATCTTAGCTTGGTCAATCTCTGCTATTATTAAAGATCTTGGAACATCAGTTTATTTAGTATCTTTATTATCTGATTCTACTCCACAATTTATCTTACCATCTATAATTTTTATATTAGGTTCGATTATATCATTTTCAACTGGTACATCATATGGTACTATGGGAATTTTGATGCCTTTGACTATTCCTTTGGCAAATGCTGTTGGACTTCATGTTGGTTTAGAACCTGTTGCTTTAGGTGATTATATTATTTTAAATATTGGTGCTGTTTTAACAGGTGCAATTTTTGGAGATCATTGTTCACCAATTTCTGATACATCAATTCTTTCGTCAATGGGTGCTAGTTGTGACCATATGGATCACATCTCTACACAGTTACCATACGCTTTATTTGTAGGTGCAGTTGCTATTGTTTTTGGATATATTCCAGCTGCATTAGGCTATTCAGCTACAATCTTACTTCCTTTAGGAATTGTTGTTATTATTTTAACAATAAGATTTTATGGGAAGCCATTTTTAAATCAAAAAGCATAATAAAAAAAGAGTTTTACTCTTTTTTTATACTCTATTTAAAAGTTTATCAAGTAAATTTGTACTTAAAACTCTTTTTGCAAAACCTAAAATATATGTAGCTTTAGTTACATAATATCTAGGTTTTGGTTTTTTACTATTCATTATTTTTAGTACTACATTTGCAACAGAAGTTGCAGGAAGATTAAAAGGTGCTTTTGTATCATCATTTGCTTCTAATCTTTTTTTTACTTCATTTTTATATGTAGATTCAAAAAAGCTACCCTCAATTGTTATATTTTTATTAAACATTTTTAAAGCATTTTCTCTAAATTTAGAAGTAACAGGTCCTGTATTAATCAAACTCACACTTATATTACTTCCAATTAACTCTTGTCTTAATGTATCAGTTAGACCCTCAATAGCATATTTACTTGAGTTATATGCACCTCTAAATTTAAGCGAAATTATACCTAATACTGAACTGTGTTGAATTATTTTTCCAAAGCCTTGCTTTCTAAATACTTTAATAGTTTGAATTGTAAGTTCATGTAAGCCAAAAAGGTTTGTTTCAAATTGTTCTTTTAAAACTTCTGTTTTTATATCTTCAACAGCTCCTGGTTGTCCATAACCTGCATTATTAAAAACAGCAGATAATTTTCCATCTTCTTTTATTATTTTATCAAGAATATATTTTATATCTTCAGCTTTTGTAACATCTAATTTATAACTTATAAATCCTAAATTTTTTAAAGTATTTACATCTTCTTCTTTTCTTGCTGTTGCATAAACTTTAAATCCATGATTTTTTAATACTTTTGCAGTTTCAAAACCAATGCCTGTAGAACAACCTGTTATTAAAATATTTTCCATTAATTTTTATCCAAATAATTATTAATAATTATTATTTTATTTGTTTGTTTATATTTCATTTAATCTCTTTTTATATTATATCGTTGTTATTATACCAAATGAAAAACTTTTAATTAAGTTAATCAAAGTATTAAATTAATTATTTAAAATAATAGTATAATTATAAGATTTTTATGGCAAAGAAAATTTAATAAAAACTTGGATAAAATAAAAAAATTTAACACAAATAGGGAAAATTATGTCAGAAACAATAGGCTTGCCTATAATAGTACTTTTACCGTTTATTGCAGCACCCTTTGTTGCTTATTTAGCAAAGTATAATAGACTAGCTTCAGCATGGGGAGCGGGATTTACTACAATACTATCTTTTTTAGTATTATTACAATATATCAAACTTCCATTTAATGGTGTTACAACAATACAATCTTGGACATGGATTGAATCAATTGGTTTAAATTTTGCTTTTAGATTAGATGGTTTAGGACTTCTGTTTTCATGTTTGATTTTAGGTATAGGACTTTTAGTAATTATTTATGCTAGGTACTATATTAGTGAAAAAGATTGTATGGGTAGATTCTATTCATATTTACTTTTATTTATGGGCTCAATGCTAGGAATTGTTTTATCAGAAAATATATTACAATTAGTTGTTTTTTGGGAGTTGACTTCTCTTAGTTCTTTTTTACTAATTAGTTATTGGCAACATAAAGCTGAGGGTAGAGATGGGGCAAAAATGGCACTTACTATTACAGGTGCTGGTGGTCTTGCTATGCTTGCTGGGGTTTTAATGCTTGGTAATATAGTAGGTAGTTATAGCTTAACAGATATTCTTGCAAATGCAGAGCTTATAAAATCCCATGAACTTTATACACCAATTATTCTTTTAATACTTTTAGGAGTATTTACAAAATCAGCACAATTTCCTTTTCATTTTTGGCTTCCACATGCAATGGCTGCGCCAACGCCTGTTTCAGCATATTTACACTCTGCAACAATGGTAAAAGCTGGAATCTTTTTATTAGCTAGATTATATCCATCATTAAGTGGTACAACAGAGTGGGTTTTAATTGTTGGTCTTGGAGGATTATTGACTTTACTAATTGGTGCTTTTACTGCTATGTTTAAACATGATTTAAAAGGTTTACTAGCATATTCAACAATAAGTCATTTAGGATTGATTACTTTTTTGTTTGGTCTTTCAACTCCTCTTGCAACAGTTGCAGCAATATTTCATATTATAAATCATGCAACATTTAAAGCATCACTATTTATGGTTGCTGGAATAATTGACCATGAAACAGGGACTAGAGATATGCGAAGATTAAGTGGGCTTTGGGCATATATGCCTCATACTGCTACACTTGCAATGGTTGCAGCATCTGCAATGGCAGGAGTCCCTTTATTAAATGGATTTTTATCAAAAGAGATGTTTTTTGAAAGAGCATTAAAAGATGCTGAATTATTTAATATTATCACTCCTTTATTAGCAATATTAGCAGCTGTTTTTTCTGTAGCTTATTCTTTAAGATTTATTCATGATGTATTTTTCAATGGTAAACTAAAAGATTTACCAAAGCAACCCCATGAACCTCCAAGATTTATGAAAATCCCTGTAGATTTACTTGTGATTACTTGCCTTGTTGTTGGATCTATTCCTGCATTTACAATTGCACCTTTATTAGCAGTTGCTGTAATGGGCTCATTACAAACACCATTACCTGAGTATTCACTTGCAATTTGGCATGGATTTAATGCACCTTTAATTATGAGTATTATTGCCTTTTTAGGTGGTATCTTTTTATATTCAAAAAGAGAGAAAAGTTACGCTTTATATGATAAATATGTTTCAAAAATAGATGCAAGAGTTCCTTTTAATGCAGTAATAAATTTTATATTTTCTTTTGCAAATAAAGTTACTTCTATTTTTGATAAAAGCTCACTTCAAAGTATGATAAGTTGGTTTTTAGTGGCTTCTTTATTTGTAGGTTTCTTCGGATTTAATTATGGGGATTCTTCATTACTTGGAAATAGAGAATTTTTAAGTATAGATTGGGTTAGTATAGTTGCAGTTTGTATTTTAATAGTTTCTACTTTTGTAACTGCGATTTTCCATCATAAAAGATTGCTTGCATTAATATCAATTGGAGTAGTGGGATTAATTGTATCTTTAATATTTATTAAATTTTCAGCTCCTGATTTAGCACTAACTCAACTAAGTGTTGAAGTAGTAACAATAATATTAATACTATTAGCATTATATTATTTACCGCAAACTACACCAAAAGAGTCATCAAATACAAGAATTAATAAAGATTTGATTATTTCAATTTTAGCTGCAATGGGAGTTTTTGTTTTAGCTTTAGCAGTATTAAGTAGAGAGTATACAACAATAGGTAACTTCTTTTTAGAAAACTCTGTATCAGGCGGTGGTGGAACTAATGTTGTTAATGTAATACTAGTTGATTTTAGAGGATTTGATACATTAGGAGAAATAACAGTTCTAGCAATAGCAGGACTTGGAATTTTTTCTATGCTTCAAGGTCTTAAACTTTATGCACCAAAATATGATGAAAGAGGTTTTACTTGGTCAACAGATATGCATCCACCTATGATGCAAACTGTAACAAGACTTGTTCTTCCTTTAATGTTGATGGTTGCTGCTTATATCTTTTTAAGAGGACACAATTTACCAGGTGGTGGTTTTATTGCAGGGTTAATAGCAGCAGTTGCTTTAATTGTACAATATTTAGCAAATGGAATTGATTGGACAAAAGCTAGATTACGATTTGAAAAAGAGACTTTAATTTCATTTGGTTTACTAATAGCAACACTTACAGGTTTAGTTTCAATGGTGATAGATTATCCATTTTTAACTACAACCTTTACTCATGTTCATTGGCCAATTGTAGGTGAGTTTGAACTTGCAAGTGCAATTGCTTTTGATTTAGGTGTATTTTTAGTTGTTGTTGGCTCAACTGTTTTAATACTTTTACAACTTGGTAAATTAAGCAAAGAGTCACATTTACAAAGTGAAGAGAATAGTAATAAAGAAGGTGAAAACTAATGGAAATATTATTAGCATTAATTATTGCAGTACTAACAGGTGTTGGAGTTTTCTTAACACTAAGAGCTAGAACATTTCCTGTAGTTTTGGGATTGACTTTTTTAGCTTATGCAGTTAATTTATTTTTATTTGCAATGGGTAGATTAAATATAAATCAAGCAGCGATAATACAAGAAAATGTGACAAGTTATTCAGATCCATTGCCTCAAGCTTTGGTATTAACAGCTATTGTGATTAGTTTTGGTATGACAGCCTTTGTGATTGTTTTATCTTTAAAAGCATATGGTGAATTAAATAGTGACCATGTGGATGGAAAAGTTTTAGATAAGGATGGAGACAAATAATGACACATACACCAATAATACCTCTTCTAATACCTTTAATAGCTGCTTTTTTAATTCTTATTACTAAAAGGTATGGATTTAAAGTAGGGCAAACAATTTCACTTTTATCTATCATAGCTTTAATTTTAGTATCTATTTTGGCATTAATAGATATCACTTCAACGGAAGAAGTTTTAGTTTATAAACTAGGTAATTGGGAAGCTCCTTTTGGAATTGTATTAGTTTTAGACTCATTATCAATTTTGATGGTTAGTATTACATCACTTTTAGCTTTTGGTGCATTATGGTATGCAATAAGTGAAAAGATAGATAAAGAGGGTGTACATTTTCACTCTTTATTTCAATTGCAAATCTTTGGTTTAAATGGAGCATTTTTAACAGGAGATATTTTTAACCTTTTTGTATTTTTTGAAATCTTACTTTTAGCAAGTTATAGTTTACTTTTACATGGAAAAGCACAAGGAAGAACAAAAGCAGGTTTGCATTATGTGATTATTAATCTAATAGGCTCAACACTATTTTTATTTGCAGTAGGTACTTTATATGGAGTTTTAGGAACTTTAAATATCGCTGATATGGCATATAAAGTTTCATTATTGGATTCTGAAAATATAAGTGTTGTAGCTGCAGCTGGTTTATTACTACTAGTTGTTTTTGGATTAAAATCAGCTATGTTTCCTTTATATTTATGGTTGCCAAGTGCATATGGAAAGACAAGTGCTCCAGTAGCAGCACTATTTGCAATTATGACAAAAGTAGGTTTATATGCAATTATTAGAGTGCATGGAACAATATTTGGTGAAAATGCAGGTGAATTAGCATATTATTATATACCTTGGGTTTTAAATATAGGACTTATAACATTAGCTTTAGCAACATTTGGAGTACTAGCTTCAAAAGAGATTAGAAATCAAGTTGCATATTTAGTATTAACTTCTGTTAGTATTTTATTAATAGCAATTGGAATTAATTCTCCAGATGCTTTAGGTGGAGCAATTTATTACATGATTCATTCAACATTTCTTGCTGCTGGATTTTTCTTAGTGGCAGATGTAATAATAAAAGCTAGAACTACAGGATATTTTGATAAACAAATGCCAATATTCAAAGAAGCCATTATTATTGGATCACTATTTTTTATGTTTGCAGTTGCAGTTGCAGGATTGCCTCCTTTATCAGGATTCTTTGGGAAAATAATGATTTTATCAGCTTCATTAGAGCATACACACACAGCAATAATTTTATCAACAGTTCTTATTAGTAGTTTATTGATTATTATAGCTTTATCAAAAAGTGGTTCAGCAATATTTTATGATACTACTTTAGATGTAGAGCCTTTAGATGAGTATAAGCTATCAAAATCAACTTTAGCTTCAATATTCTTTTTGTTTTTATTTGCTCCATTATTAGTAATATTTGCAAACCCAATTACAGAATTTACAAATACAATAGCAGCAAATCTATTTGATACAAGTAAGTATATAACAACTGTAATCAATATTGAAGAGGTAATAAAATGAAAAATAAAAATAGAATTTTACCCCATCCAATTTTAAGTGTTATTCTAGTAATAATTTGGCTTTTATTAAATAATACTATTGCACCAGGACATATATTATTAGGTACATTTTTGGCTGTATTAATTCCTTGGTTTACATCAAGTTTTTGGCCAGAAAGGGTTTATGTAAGAAATCCTTTGACTTTTTTAAAGTTTTCACTTGTTGTAATTTATGATATAGTTGTTGCAAACTTAACAGTTGCAAAACAAGTAATTGGACCAAATAGTAATTTGAAACCAACTTTTTTTAAATTACCTCTTGATATAACGCACCCTTTAGGTATTAGTACACTTGCAAGTACTATATCACTAACTCCTGGTACAGTTAGTTGTGATTTAAGTGAAGATAGAAAATATTTAATTATTCATGGTTTAGTTATTGATGATGCAAAAAAGACAATAAAAGAGATTAAAAAAAGGTATGAAAAACCTTTGATGGAGGTATTTAAGTCATGTTAGAATTTGTATTACCAATAGCATTTATAATGATTACAATAGCAATGATATTTAATATATATAGATTGATTGTTGGTCCAAGTGTTGCTGATAGAATACTTTCACTTGATACATTATATATTAATTCAATAGCACTTTTAATAATATATAGTTTACATCTTGGAAACACATTATATTTTGAAGCTGCATTATTAATTGCAGTTATGGGATTTGTAGGAACAGTTGCGCTTAGCAAGTATTTGTTACGTGGCGATATTATGGAATAAACAGGAGATTTTATGTTTGAATTTATCATATCATTACTTATTTTTTTAGGTGCTTTTTTTACTCTTGTTGGTTCTATAGGATTAGTGAAATTACCTGATTTTTTTACAAGATTACATGCCCCTACAAAAGCAACAACTTTAGGAGTAGGTGCAGTTTTAGTAGCCTCAACATTGTATTTTACATTTACAACAGGAGAACTTAGTTTACATGAAGTTTTAATAACACTGTTTTTATTTATAACAGCTCCAATTAGTGCTCACTTGATGGCAAAGTCTGCAATGCACATCAAAAAAAATGAAGAAAAAATTAAAGAAGCAGAAGAAAAATAGATAAAATTATCTGTTTTTCTTTAAAAATAATAGTTACTTTTTATTACTACACATAAAATAAATTTTTTAGGCAAAATAATGCAAAATATCAAAAAACTTTTAGATAGTGAAGTTTGTACAAGAAATAGCAATTGTGAACTTTCATATGAAAAACCTGACCCACTTTTAGTAGCAAGTAGATACAAAGATGAATATACAATTTTAGTATGTGCACTTTTTGGATATGGAAAAGCCTCTTTAATAGTAAAGTTTTTAGATAGTTTAAACTTTGAACTTTTAGATGAAAAAGAAGAAGTTATTGAAAAAGAACTTGATAAGTTTTATTATAGGTTTCAAAATAGTACTGATGTAAAAACAATCTTTAAAACATTTAGAAGATTAAAACAAACAAATAGTTTAAATGATATCTTTTTACAAGGTTATAAAAAAGAAAACAGCATTTTGGACGGTTTAGATACATTGATAAAACAAATCCATGAAGTAGCAAACTATAACTCACAAGGCTTCACTTTTTTAGTATCAAGCCCATTTAAAAGAGATAAAAAATTACAAATCAAACAAATAGGAAACGCCCCATATAAAAGATGGAATATGTTTTTAAGATGGATGGTAAGAGATGATAACTTAGATTTAGGATTATGGAAAAAAGTTGATAAAAAAGACTTGATAATCCCCCTTGATACACACACTTTTAAAGTATCACAAAAATTAGGACTACTTCAAAGAAAAACATATGATTTAAAATCTGCAATATTACTAACACAAAAACTAAAAGAGTTCGATAATCAAGACCCAATAAAATACGATTTTGCACTATATAGAATTGGGCAAGAGAAAATAGCATGGTGAATTATCTCTTTCTAAATCAATCTTCTTAATAGTTTTTCTCTAATGAATATGTTACAATAAAAATAGAAATTTATAAAAGGTTTTCTATGATAAATAAAAATGATATAGTTGTAAAGTTAAAGGAATTAAAACCAAAATATGAGCAAGAAGGATTGATTCTTATAGGTTTATTTGGAAGCTATGCAAAAGATAATCAAAATAGTTTTAGTGATATAGATATTGCTTATAAAGTTGATTATAATAAATTTTCACAAAAATATAAAGATGGCTTTTCTAAACTTTTAAGAATAGACGCTATTAAGAATGAACTTCAAGAAACCTTTAAAACCAAAGTTGATTTTGTATCTGATTCTAATAAAAAATTACTTAAGGACATAGTTTATGTCTAGTGCTATTAATAAACTTGAGAAAGTAATTGAATCAATAGAAAATATCAATTTTATACTTAAAACAAAAGATATTAAGATAACTCAAGCTATAGAAGATAAAGTTATAAAACCTGCAATTAGAATGAATATTATTCGTATTGCAGAACAGTTTTCAAAACTTAAAGATGATAATGAGTTTAAAATATTAAAAGAGTTTTCAAGCAATGATTTAAAAGGATTAAGTGCTGTTCGTAATTATATTGCTCATGATTACGATAGTACAGATGATGATATTATAGAAGATGTAATACGTTATAATCTACCTATACTAAAAAGAATAATTAAAAAAATACTAAAAAATTTAGAAAAAAATAAAGACTTATTTATAGAAGAAAATAGTGAACTAGAAGCTAGTGAACCTTTTATAATTAAGGAATAACAAATTGTTTTAAAGAAATCAAAGTTTATTAAGAAAAATATTTTTTAATATATGTTATTTATTAGTATAAAAAATCTTCAATAAAGGTGAATGATTTAAGTTTATTCTTACAATGATTGTATCATCTGTTATATATATACCTATCTTTTTTTCACTAACTTCTTTAATTGATTATATTTTGAACAAAATAAAGACAAAAGATATAGTGCATATTATTTAAATATATTAAAAAATGGAATTGCTAATTTAGATATAATAGTGAATTAAAACAGATACTTAGAAATCAAGTATCATCAGATTGTACTAAAAAAGAAGCTTTAATAATAGTTGCTAGGAAACTAGCTTATATCATTTGGGCTATATATAATCATAATCAACCATACAATCCTGCTCGTGTATTTGTAGCATATCCTTAATAATGAAAATGGTAAAAAGTGACAATTTATAAAAATATGTTGTTAAGAAAAAAAGTGAAAAAAATATACTTGAAGAAGTCAACACTTAAATTAAAATTTACCAATGAATGCAACTGCTGTAGCAAGAGCACAAAGTAAAGCTGCAAAAAATTCTTCAAAAGGTGGAAAGTAAGATAAATACTTCAAGTATGAGTCAAGAAGAATTAAATCTTTTCTCAGATATTTATAATCCAAATAATGTTTCATATATTGATAAAAACTAAGTATTGACAAGCTTTTATCAATTTTTAGATTGTTTTTGAAATTGATATTTTAGCTCTGCATTTGACATATGTAATATAGTTATTAAAATATAAGTTAAAATAATATAAAATAATTATATTAATAAAGATTATTATCAAAAATGAAGATAATTCACTAGAAATAATTCTTACTATTCAGATATATATACCT